>NZ_JABMCU010000237.1:0-5818 GCF_013179605.1 Enterobacter sp. CM29
AGTCGCATAAAGGATTCTTTGCCAGGCTTAAGACCAACCAGATTGTAATACGCCACAAGGAGATGCTTGCGCACATGTAGCCAGCGATCCACCAGGGTGTTACTTCCTCCAACGCGCTCAGTCAGGCTTTCCAGCTGGTTTAACATGGTCGACTCCATAAGGTTTAAAATGGGATCTGCTTATCCAAAATGTAACCACAATGCTAACAACATGTCAGTGAAGCGAAGGTAGTGCAATAGATATGGATCGTATTATTGAAAAATCAGATCTGGGTTGGTGGATCGTCAGCCACGAACAAAAATTATGGCTGCCCTCAGGAGAGTTGCCCTACGGTGCCGCGGAAACGTTCGATCTGGTGGGCCAGTCCGCACTGAAGATCGGCGAGTGGCAGGGCGATCCCGTGTGGTTGATCCAACAGGCGCGCCGTCAGGATATGGGATCCGTACGTCAGGTGCTGGATCTGGACGTCGGCCTGTTCCAGCTGGCGGGGCGCGGCGTACAGCTGGCGGAGTTTTACCGCTCGCACAAATACTGCGGTTACTGCGGCCACACCATGCACCCGAGCAAAACCGAATGGGCGCTGCTCTGCGGCCACTGCCGTGAACGTTACTACCCGCAAATCGCACCGTGCATCATTGTCGCCATCCGCCGTGATGATTCCATCCTGCTGGCGCAGCATACCCGCCATCGCAACGGCATTCACACCGTCCTCGCCGGGTTCGTGGAAGTCGGCGAAACGCTGGAACAGGCGGTGGCGCGCGAGGTGATGGAGGAGAGCGGCATTAAGGTGAAAAACCTGCGCTATGTGACGTCGCAGCCGTGGCCGTTCCCGATGTCCCTGATGACCGCGTTTATGGCGGAATACGACAGCGGCGAGATTGTTATCGATCAGAAAGAGCTGCTGGAGGCGAACTGGTATCGCTACGACGATTTACCGCTGCTGCCCCCGCCGGGAACGGTGGCGCGTCGCCTGATAGAAGATACCGTGGCAATGTGTCGGGCCGAGTATGAGTAGTGTTACACTGACGGACTGACGCAATAAGGAACTGCAAAATGACCGAACTGAAGAACGATCGTTATCTGCGTGCGCTGCTGCGCCAGCCCGTTGATGTCACCCCGGTGTGGATGATGCGCCAGGCGGGACGCTATCTGCCAGAGTACAAAGCCACGCGTGCGCAGGCGGGCGATTTTATGTCGCTGTGCAAAAACGCCGAGCTGGCCTGTGAGGTGACGCTCCAGCCGCTGCGCCGCTTCCCGCTCGATGCCGCCATTCTTTTTTCGGACATTCTTACCATTCCGGACGCGATGGGCCTTGGGCTCTATTTCGAAACCGGCGAGGGGCCGCGTTTTACCTCACCGATCAAAAGCAAAGCCGACGTTGATAAGCTGCCGATCCCCGATCCGGAAGGCGAGCTGGGCTATGTGATGAACGCCGTGCGCACCATCCGCCGCGAGCTCAAAGGCGACGTGCCGCTGATTGGCTTCTCCGGTAGTCCGTGGACGCTGGCAACCTACATGGTGGAAGGTGGCAGCAGCAAAGCCTTTACCGTCATCAAAAAGATGATGTACGCAGAGCCGCAGGCCCTGCATGCCCTGCTCGACAAGCTGGCGAAGAGCGTCACGCTCTATCTCAACGCGCAGATTAAAGCGGGCGCGCAGTCGGTGATGATTTTCGACACCTGGGGCGGCGTGCTAACCGGGCGTGATTATCAGCAGTTCTCCCTGTACTACATGCACAAAATTGTCGATGGTCTGCTGCGTGAAAACGAAGGCCGCCGCGTGCCGGTAACGCTGTTTACGAAAGGCGGCGGTCAGTGGCTGGAAGCGATGGCGGCCACCGGCTGTGATGCGCTGGGCCTCGACTGGACCACTGATATTGCCGATGCGCGTCGTCGTGTGGGGGATAAAGTGGCGCTCCAGGGCAACATGGACCCGTCCATGCTCTATGCACAGCCTGCCCGTATCGAAGAAGAAGTGTCGACTATACTGTCTGGTTTCGGCCAGGGCGAAGGCCACGTCTTCAACCTCGGTCACGGTATTCATCAGGATGTACCGCCAGAACACGCTGGCGTATTTGTGGAGGCGGTGCATCGGCTTTCTGCCCAGTATCACAAGTAAGGAGTGGTTATGGATCTCGCGTCGCTACGCGCTCAGCAAATCGAACTGGCTTCATCGGTGATCCGCGAGGATCGTCTGGATACGGACCCTCCGCGATACATTGGCGGGGCGGATGTCGGGTTTGAGCAAGGCGGTGAAGTGACGCGAGCGGCGATGGTGGTGCTGAAATACCCGTCGCTGGAGCTGGTGGAGTACAAGGTGGCGCGTATCGCCACCACCATGCCCTATATCCCCGGCTTTCTCTCCTTCCGCGAATATCCCGCGCTGCTGGCCGCGTGGGAGCAACTCTCGCAAAAACCCGATCTGCTGTTTGTGGATGGGCACGGCATCTCCCATCCGCGTCGCCTGGGCGTTGCCAGCCACTTTGGTCTGCTGGTAGACGTGCCGACCATCGGCGTGGCGAAAAAACGCCTGTGCGGCGCGTTTGAGCCGCTCTCTGCCGAACCGGGCGCGCTGGCGCCGCTTATCCATAAAGGCGAGCAGCTGGCGTGGGTCTGGCGCAGTAAAGCGCGCTGCAATCCGCTGTTTATCGCAACCGGGCATCGGGTCAGCATGGACAGCGCCCTGGCGTGGGTGCAACGCTGTATGAAGGGCTACCGCTTACCTGAGCCTACCCGCTGGGCTGACGCCGTTGCCTCTTCACGTCCGGCATTCATTCGTTGGCAGGAAATTCAGCCGTGATTCAGGTAAACTGCGGCTAATTTTCGATTCGAGACATCATCATGTTACAAAACCCGATTCATCTGCGCCTTGAGAAGCTGGAAAGCTGGCAGCACGTGACGTTTATGGCTTGCCTGTGCGAGCGCATGTACCCCAACTATGCCGCGTTCTGTAAGCAAACGGAGTTTGGCGAAGGCCAGATTTATCGACGTATCCTGGATTTGATCTGGGAGACGCTGACGGTCAAAGACGCAAAGGTAAACTTCGACTCTCAGCTTGAAAAGCTGGAAGAGGCAATTCCTGCGGCGGACGATTACGACCTGTATGGCGTCTACCCGGCTATCGATGCCTGTGTGGCGTTGAGCGAGCTGATCCACTCCCGTCTGAGCGGTGAAACCCTGGAGCACGCCATTGAAGTCAGTAAGGCATCCATCACCACCGTCGCGATGCTGGAAATGACCCAGGAAGGCCGTGAAATGACCGACGAAGAGCTGCGTGCTAACCCGGCGGTTGAACAGGAATGGGATATTCAGTGGGAAATTTTCCGTCTGCTGGCGGAGTGTGAAGAACGTGATATTGAGCTGATCAAAGGGCTTCGCGCGGACCTGCGCGAGGCCGGTGAGAGCAATATTGGTATAATTTTTAACCAATGAGACAACAAAACGTGATTTAACGCCTGTTTTGTCACTCCTCGACTCTTCCCTTTCGCCCCCCGTCTGGTCTACATTTGGGGGGCGAAAAAAAGTGGCTATCGGTGCGTGTATGCAGGAGAGTGCTTTTTTGGCATTTTCGTCGCACTCGATGCTTAGCAAGCGATAAACACATTGAAAGGATAACTTATGAACAAGACTCAACTGATTGATGTAATTGCGGACAAGGCTGATCTGTCTAAAGTGCAGGCTAAAGCTGCTCTGGAATCTACCCTGGCTGCTATTACTGAGTCTCTGAAAGAAGGCGATGCTGTACAACTGGTTGGTTTCGGTACCTTCAAAGTGAACCACCGCGCTGAGCGTACTGGCCGCAACCCGCAGACCGGTAAAGAAATCAAAATCGCCGCAGCTAACGTGCCGGCATTTGTTTCTGGTAAAGCACTGAAAGACGCAGTTAAGTAAGACGCGTGGCAGTGAACAGTTTTAACGAAGGGGCGGCAACGCCCCTTTTGTCATTCTGGCGTGGACCGCTCGCGCTGGCAGGCGTACTGTTGCTGTCTGCCTGTAGTCATGATTCCTCACTCCCCCCGTTTACCGCCAGCGGCTACGCTGACAACCAGGGTGCGGTCAGGATCTGGCGCAAAGATTCCAGCGATGAAGTGCATATGCTTACCGCGTTCAGTCCGTGGCATAACGGCAATACCTCGACCGCAGAATACCGCTGGCAGGGCGATGCGCTGTCGCTCATTGAACTGAATATCTACAGTAAGACTCCCGAACACGTGAAGGTGCGTTTTGACGACCACGGCGAGCTGAGCTTTATGCAGCATGAGGTCAGTGGACTGAAACAGCAGCTTTCCAGCGATCAGGTCGCCCTCTACCGCTACCGTGCTGAACAACTTCGCCAGACCAGCGATGCGCTGCGTCAGGGCCGCGTGGTGCTGCGCCAGGGGCGCTGGCATGCCGACGGCACGGTGACCACCTGCGAAGGGCAGACAGTGAAGCCTGAGCTTGAATCCTGGGCAACCGAACACATTCAGCGTCGTCAGCGGCATTCATCTGTGGAGGTGAGTGTGGCATGGCTGGAAGCGCCGGAAGGCTCTCAGCTGTTGCTGGTGGCGAACGAAGATTTCTGCACCTGGCAGCCGACAGAAAAGAGTTTTTGATTTAAGTCCCCTCTCCCTTGAGGGAGAGGGTTAGGGTGAGGGTGTGAAATTACTCTCCCTGCTCCCGCGCAATGGCACGATAGCCGATATCCTGGCGGCTGAAGCTGCCGTTCCAGTGAATATCCGCCATCAACGCATAGGCGCGCTTCTGCGCCTCTGCCACGGTATGACCCAGCGCGGTCGCACACAGCACGCGTCCACCATTAGTGAGCACGCGGTCATCGTCAGAGAGCTTTGTACCGGCGTGGAACACCTTCGCACCGTCAATCTCTTCCAGCGGCAGGCCGTGGATCTCATCCCCGGTATTGTAGCTACCCGGATAGCCACCCGCAGCAATCACCACACCTAAAGAGGCACGCTCGTCCCACTCGGAAGTTTTCTCATTCAGCTTGCCTTCGCACGCCGCCAGACACAGATCAACCAGATCGGACTTCATGCGCAGCATGATCGGCTGAGTTTCCGGATCGCCGAAGCGGCAGTTGAATTCAATCACCTTCGGGTTACCCTGCTTGTCGATCATCAGGCCTGCGTAGAGGAAACCGGTGTAGGTATTGCCTTCCGCCGCCATCCCTTTTACGGTTGGCCAGATGATGCGGTCCATGGTGCGCTGGTGTACTTCGTCAGTGACCACTGGAGCAGGGGAGTAAGCACCCATCCCGCCGGTGTTTGGACCCGTGTCGGCATTGCCTACGCGCTTGTGATCCTGGCTGGTGGCCATCGGCAGGACGTGCTCGCCGTCAACCATCACGATAAAGCTCGCTTCTTCGCCGTCGAGGAACTCTTCAATCACGATGCGGTGGCCCGCATCGCCAAAGGCGTTACCCGCCAGCATATCCTGCACAGCGGCTTCCGCTTCTTCAAGGGTCATCGCCACGATAACGCCTTTCCCGGCAGCCAGACCGTCGGCTTTAATCACAATCGGCGCGCCTTTTTCACGCAGGTAAGCCAGAGCAGGCTCTACCTCGGTGAAGTTCTGATATTCCGCCGTCGGGATGTTATGACGCGCGAGGAAATCTTTGGTGAAGGCTTTTGAACCTTCCAGCTGTGCGGCACCTTCCGTTGGGCCGAAAATTTTCAGGCCCGCGGCGCGGAAGGCATCTACAACGCCGATCACCAGCGGCGCTTCCGGGCCCACAATCGTCAGATCGATATTCTCGTTCCGGGCAAAGCTCAGCAGCGCCGGGATATCGGTTACGCCGATGGCGACGTTCTGTAGCGCGGGCT
>NZ_JABMCU010000238.1:0-5806 GCF_013179605.1 Enterobacter sp. CM29
GCTGGGGGCGGGCATCCAGCGCCTGCGCGAGCTGAACCAGTCTCTGCAAGCCGAGCTGGCGCGCAATCGCCGTCTGGCGGAGCGTCTGCTGGAGACGGAAGAGAGCGTGCGCCAGGAGGTTGCCCGCGAGCTGCACGATGACATCGGCCAGACCATCACCGCCATCCGCACCCAGGCGGGCATTGTCCAGCGCCTGGCGGCAGAAAACGCGGGTGTGAAGCAGGGCGGGGCGCATATCGAACAGCTTTCGCTGGGTGTCTATGACTCCGTTCGCCGCCTGTTAGGGCGGCTGCGCCCGCGCCAGCTTGACGATCTGTCCCTGGAGCAGGCGGTGCGTTCCCTGATGCGCGAGATGGAGCTGGAAAGCCGCGGGATAGTCAGCCATCTCGACTGGCGCATCAATGAAGCTACCCTGAGCGAAGGTCAGCGCGTGACGCTGTTCCGCGTCTGTCAGGAGGGGCTGAACAACATCGTCAAACACGCCAGTGCCCGCGCGGTCACGATCCAGGGCTGGCAGCAGGACGAGCGCCTGATGCTGGTGATTGAAGACGACGGCTGCGGCCTGCCGCCGGGATCCGGCCAACAGGGCTTTGGCCTGGCGGGCATGCGCGAGCGCGTGAAGGCGCTGGGCGGCACGCTGACGATCTCCTGCACCCACGGGACGCGCGTCAGCGTCAGTTTGCCGTTAAGGACGTACCATGTTTAAAACCCCGGCCAGCGCCGCCCCGCTAGGCAACAAAGCGGAAATCGACGCCCGCTATCGCTACTGGCGACGTCATATCCTGGTCACTATCTGGCTCGGCTACGCGCTGTTCTACTTCACCCGCAAAAGCTTCAACGCCGCCGCGCCGGAGATCCTCGCCAGCGGCGTGATGGCGCGCACCGACATCGGCCTGCTGGCGACGCTGTTTTACATCACCTACGGTCTGTCGAAGTTCTTCTCCGGCATCGTCAGCGACCGCTCCAATGCGCGCTATTTCATGGGCGTTGGGCTGATCGCCACCGGCGTGGTGAACATCCTGTTTGGCTTCTCCACCTCGCTCTGGGCCTTCGCCCTGCTGTGGGCGCTGAACGCCTTCTTCCAGGGCTGGGGCGCGCCGGTCTGCGCCCGCCTGCTGACCGCCTGGTACTCACGCAACGAGCGCGGCGGCTGGTGGGCGATATGGAATACCGCGCATAACGTCGGCGGGGCGCTGATCCCGATGGTGGTGGGGGCTGCCGCGCTGCACTACGGCTGGCGTGCGGGGATGATGATTGCCGGTGGCCTCGCGATTGTCGCCGGGCTGTTCCTCTGCTGGCGCCTGCGCGACAGGCCGCAAACCGTCGGCCTTCCACCGGTGGGCGACTGGCGGCACGACGAGATGGAGATCGCCCAGCAGCAGGAGGGGGCCGGGTTGTCCCGCCAGCAGATCCTCACCAAATACGTGCTGAAAAACCCCTACATTTGGCTGCTGTCGCTCTGCTACGTGCTGGTCTACGTGGTGCGCGCGGCCATCAACGACTGGGGCAACCTGTACATGTCCGAGACGCTCGGTGTGGATCTGGTGACCGCCAACTCGGCAGTGACCATGTTTGAACTGGGCGGGTTTATTGGCGCGCTGGTGGCGGGCTGGGGCTCGGACAAGCTCTTCAACGGCAACCGCGGGCCGATGAACCTGATTTTCGCCGCCGGAATTTTGCTCTCCGTCGGCTCGCTGTGGCTGATGCCGTTCGCCAGCTACGTGATGCAGGCGGCGTGCTTCTTCACCATCGGTTTTTTCGTCTTTGGCCCGCAGATGCTGATCGGCATGGCGGCGGCAGAGTGCTCCCACAAAGAGGCGGCAGGCGCGGCGACGGGCTTTGTCGGGCTGTTTGCCTACCTCGGCGCATCGCTCTCCGGCTGGCCGCTGGCGCGGGTGATCGACATCTGGCACTGGAGCGGGTTCTTCGCGGTGATCGCCATCGCGGCGGGCATCTCCGCCCTGCTGTTGCTGCCGTTTTTGCACGCGCAGGCACCGCGCGAAGCGTGACGCCCCTCACCTTTTGCTGTCGAGTCGCGCAAAACTAAGAAATTTTCCCGGTTTCACCTGGACGCTGTCTCAGGCATCTCTCCTGGCTGGTTTTTACAATGCTGCAAAAATCAGCTCAGGAGTAACTCAGTCATGCTGGCCTTCTTAAATCAGGTGCGCAAGCCGACCCTGGATCTGCCGCTCGACGTGCGGCGCAAAATGTGGTTCAAACCGTTCATGCAGTCCTATCTGGTGGTCTTCATCGGCTACCTGACTATGTACCTGATCCGCAAAAACTTTAACATCGCGCAGAACGACATGATCTCCACCTACGGGCTGAGCATGACGCAGTTGGGGATGATTGGCCTGGGCTTCTCCATCACCTATGGCGTGGGGAAAACTGTCGTTTCCTACTATGCGGACGGCAAAAACACCAAGCAGTTCCTGCCGTTTATGCTGATCCTCTCTGCCATCTGTATGCTCGGCTTCAGCGCCAGCATGGGCGCGGGCTCCGTCAGCCTGTTCCTGATGATCGCCTTTTACGCCCTGAGCGGTTTCTTCCAGAGCACCGGCGGGTCATGCAGCTACTCCACCATCACCAAATGGACCCCGCGCCGCAAGCGTGGTTCGTACCTCGGCATGTGGAACATCTCCCACAACCTCGGCGGAGCGGGTGCGGCTGGCGTGGCGCTGTTCGGCGCGAACTACCTGTTCGACGGTCACGTCATCGGCATGTTTATCTTCCCGTCGATTATTGCCCTGATTGTTGGTTTTATCGGCCTGCGCTACGGCAGCGATTCCCCGGAGTCGTACGGCCTCGGCAAAGCCGAAGAGCTGTTCGGGGAAGAGATCAGCGAAGAGGACAAAGAGACCGAAGAAAACGAGATGTCCAAATGGCAGATCTTTGTTGAGTACGTGCTGAAAAACAAAGTGATTTGGCTGCTCTGTTTCTCGAACATCTTCCTGTACGTGGTGCGCATTGGTATCGACCAGTGGTCCACCGTGTATGCCTTCCAGGAGCTGAAGCTTTCTAAAGAAGTGGCGATTCAGGGCTTCACCCTGTTTGAAGTGGGCGCGCTGGTCGGCACGCTGCTGTGGGGATGGCTCTCCGACCTCGCCAATGGCCGCCGCGCGCTGGTGGCCTGCGTCGCGCTGGCGCTGATTATCGCCACCCTTGGCGTCTACCAGCACGCCAGCAACCAGTACATTTACCTGGCGTCCCTGTTCGCGCTCGGCTTCCTGGTGTTTGGTCCGCAATTACTGATCGGTGTGGCGGCAGTGGGCTTCGTCCCGAAAAAAGCGATCGGCGCCGCCGATGGGATTAAGGGCACCTTCGCCTACCTGATCGGCGACAGCTTCGCCAAGCTGGGCCTGGGGATGATCGCCGACGGCACGCCGATTTTCGGCCTTACCGGCTGGGCGGGCACCTTCGCCGCGCTGGATGCCGCCGCGATTGGCTGTATCGTCCTGATGGCGATGGTTGCGGTGCTGGAAGAGCGTAAGATCCGCCGTGAGAATCGTGCGCAGAAATTAAAAGTAGCCTGAGTGTGCAGGTAACTTCTTTGCCCGGTGTGTGATGCCGGGCTTTTTTATTTTGCACGGCCTACCTTTACTCCGCTTTACACACTCGCTCCTCTCTATGCTCTACAGTGTTTTTGCTGCCGCCTTTCGTGCAGCCTTAGCCCTTTTGCTAACGGAGAGCTTGCATGTTAACCCGACGATTATCCTGCCTTGCGCTGCTGATGGCGCTGGCGTCCCCCGCAATGGCCGCGGATGCCCCCACCTACGGCGAGAAGCTGGAAGGTTTTGACTACGGCTGGCCGGTAAAACACTTTACCTTTACCTCGCAGAACCAGCCTCTGGATATGGCTTACCTGGACGTGAAACCGGAAAAACCCAACGGCCGCACCGTGGTGCTGATGCACGGCAAAAACTTCTGTGCTGGCACCTGGGACGGCACTATCCGCGCGCTGTCGGCCGGTGGGTATCGCGTGATCGCCCCTGACCAGATTGGTTTTTGTAAATCCACCAAGCCGGAGCATTACCAGTACACCTTCCAGCAGCTGGCGGATAACACCCACGCGCTGCTGAAAACGCTGGGCGTCGAGCGCGTGACGGTTATAGGACATTCGACCGGCGGCATGCTGGCAACCCGCTATGCGTTGATGTGGCCGCAGCAGGTGGAGCAGCTGGTGATGGTGAACCCGATTGGTCTGGAAGACTGGAAAGCGCGCGGCGTGCCGCATATTACGGTCGACCAGTGGTACCAGCGCGAGCTGAAAGTTAGCGCCGACGGTATTCGTCAGTACGAGAAAAACACCTACTACGCCGGGGAGTGGAAACCGGAGTACGAGCGCTGGGTCACTATGCTCGCCGGGCTGAACAACGGGCCGGGCAAAGCTCGCGTGGCGTGGAACTCGGCGCTGCTCTACGACATGATTTATACCCAGCCGGTTGTCTATGAATTTAGCGAGCTGAAGATGCCGGTATTATTGATGATCGGCACTAAGGACAATACCGCCATCGGGAAAGATCTCGCCCCACCGGAGATCCGCAAGACGCTCGGCAATTACGCGGTGCTGGGCAAAGAGACGGCGAAGCGCATTCCGCACGCGACGCTGGTCGAGTTTAACGACATGGGCCACGCGCCGCAGATGCAGGATCCTGAACGTTTCCACGACGCGCTGCTGAAAGGGCTTCAGGCGCGCTGAAGGGTCTCCAGCAACAGCCCGCGCAGCCACGCCTGCGCGGGATTGCTTTCATCGCAATTATCCAGCTTTTTTCGGTTCACTATTCTGGCCGTTCCCGCTGTTGACGCGCTGCGTTTCCCGCTATGATGGGCGGCTAGTCTAAGGAGAACGCATGGTCTGGATAATGCTGGCAACGCTTGCCGTGGTATTTGTGGTTGGATTTCGTGTCCTGACCTCAGACTCCCGCCGCGCCATCAAACGTTTAAGCGAGCGGCTGGGCATCACCCCGATGCCAGTCGAGTCGATGATCGATCAGTTCGGTAAAACGCCGGGCAATGAGTTTATCCGCTACCTTGAGCGCCCCGACGAGGCACATCTGCAAAATGCGGCGCAGGTGCTGCTCATCTGGCAGGTCTGCATTGTCGACGGCAGTGAAGAGAATTTGCATACCTGGCACCGTATGCTGCGTAAAGCCCGCCTTGCCGCACCCATTACCGATGCGCAAATTCGACTGGCACTTGGCTTTATGCGCGAAATGGAGCCCGATCCGCAGGAGCTGAACGCCTTCCAGCTGCGCTATAACCAGCTATTTCTGCCGGAAGAAGGTGTGTTTTATCTGCACTGATCCCCTCTAAAACCACAAAAGTTGTCAAATCGTTAAATCCGTCACACTTTTGATGATAAACTGCGCGACTTTTCCGCACGTTTTTATCTCAGGTGATGCCATGACAGAACATATCCAGCCCACGACTCCGCCGCAGGCCAAAGAGGTGTCTCGCCCCAACTGGTCGGCGGTTTTCTCCGTGGCATTTTGCGTCGCCTGCCTGATCACCGTTGAGTTTCTGCCGGTCAGCCTGCTGACGCCGATGGCGCAGGATCTGGGCATTTCCGAAGGCGTGGCGGGGCAGTCCGTTACCGTCACCGCCTTTGTGGCGATGTTCGCCAGCCTGTTTATCACCCAGGCGATTGGCACCATTGACCGTCGCAAGGTGGTTATTCTGTTCAGCGTGCTGCTGACGCTCTCCTGCCTGCTGGTCTCTTTCGCTGAAAGCTTCACCCTGCTGCTGCTGGGTCGCGCCTGCCTGGGGCTGGGGTTAGGCGGCTTCTGGGCGATGTCGGCCTCGCTGA
>NZ_JABMCU010000239.1:0-5698 GCF_013179605.1 Enterobacter sp. CM29
AATACGCTAAACAAGTTGCGGCAGGATATTATGACTACGCAACCATTAAGCATCTTGTTAAACAAGGCAGAGAAATTCCCGAAGAGTGAGCCACGTCTTCACTAATCATTCATTGCGCTAAATGATCTCTTCTAGGAGTTTTTATTGTTTATAAGTTTCCGAACGAAAAAACCCGCCGTAGCGGGTTAGTAAGAAAGCTGTTGCTGCATCCCTTTGGGATGCGGAGGTGCGGCGCTAATTTTCTCCGGACGACAAACCGAACGCACAAACGTTTCATGTGTCACGAACGTATGCCCGCACTCAATATTGGTACACTGGTTGTAACGCTCTTTGGTCTGAGTGGAGACTTGAAAACTGCTGCGTGTGTGTGCGGCCTGAGCGCACAACGGACAATTCATCATTTATCAATCCCCCTTTTATCTTTGCTTAATTCGCAATAATGATACACCATTATTCAATACTGAGAACCACTTATTCCATTTCGAGATCGTCAATTTTCACCTCAAACTCAATGCTGGTTGTAAAACCACTGTCAGCGTTGACCGTATGCGTGAGCGTGGTGATCGTCCATTCCGCTTCATCAATAGGCTGTTTAAAGCCGCTGACCTTCACCGGCATTTCGGTATACAGATCAGCCCTTCCCTCTGCGAGCTGCAGGGAGAATGTTGCCACCCCGCGCTGCAGGCGCTCCCACTGCATCTTTGCCGCTCGCTCTGCATTGCTGCGGTTTGCATAAGTCCTGTTGAGTACCAGCACGTTTTCATCCGTTCCAACCAGGTAATCTCCCTGTTTTGCTTCCAGCTCCTTTGCCGCAGTGGTTTTCTTTCGACGGCGCTTAACCTTTGCCGTCTCTTTTTTCTTAGGCTCACGGGTATGGAGCCAGCTGGCAATTACCCCCGTATAGGCATCGCGATCAGCCAGGGTAAAACGATGACCGTCACCGGCCTAGCGGGTTATGGTGATAACCGGCAGCGGCTTACCGCTTGCCGTTCTGCCCTGCCCCTGGCGGATAAACAACAGATTGCCGTCCTTAACTGAGGCTATCGCCCCATACTGCCGCGCCAGCTTCATCAGGAAACTCGCATCGCTCTCGTTGGTCTGGTCAAGATGATCGACAGGCTTGTCCAACAGGTCCTTTCCCAGCGCCATCTTTAATTTATGCCTGCCCGCGATTTCCTTCACGACTTCGCCCACCGTTGTCTGGTGCCAGGACTTTTCACGCCGCGTATTCAGGGTTTCACGGAAATCTGCGCTACGCGCGCGAATTGTGAGACGGTCAGGCGCTCCGCTGTGCTCAATCTCATCGACAGTAAAGGCCCCTTTCGGAAAAAGCGGCTGACCTTTCCACCCCAGCGCAAACTGAATAATGGCCCCCCGACGCGGCAGAACGATTTGCCCGTCCGAGTCGTCCAGTTCCAGATCAAGCTGGTCCGCTTCAAAGCCCCGGTTATCCGTCAGCGTCAGACTCATCAGGCGCGCATCCAGCACGGTAGTTACATCTTTACCTTCAATGATGATACTGAAACCGGGGGTTTTGCTGTTCAGGTTCAGGAGATCAGAGCTGAAATTCACTGCAGTAACCCCCCAACCGTGTTTTTCATTTTGCCTATCGCAGAGGTGGCGGAGTCCTGCAAATTACTGAGCTGATCGCTGAGGCTGCCAAACATATCAGACAGCGATTCATCCACCCGTTTCAGGCTCAGCGAAAATTCGATGCGCCGGGGCATACCACTCTCAAAAAATTCCGTTTTTGTCTGGCTCAGACTCTCGATCACAAACATGCCGTAAATTGTCCCGCTCCCCTCAATCAAAGGCCAGGCCTTCCCCAGCTCCGCCATCTGCTCCAGCGCCAGTAAAGACAGCCTGCCGCCGGTTATCTCCGGCAGCAGGACGCCGGACAGCGTAAGCGAATCGTTATCCGGCCCAAGAAACTGCGTTGACGGGCGCCGGTTAACCCGGCTGTTGGCAGCGTGCCGCCAGCTGCGTTGATACTGCAACTCCTGATAGGGCACGGTGCGCAGCATGAATACGTATAACCCCAGCACCATCATCATTATTCGTAACCCCCTCGATCACTGAAATTACTGCGTGTTTTTGCCCTGGCCCTGCGCTCACGCTCATCAAGCTGCCGGGCCACCTCGCGGGCGATATCCTGCGCGCTTTGCCCTGGCTGGGCGACAATATGTATTGGCGCGCTTATCTCGTACTTAATTACCTGCGGCTGTCTTTCTGCCTTCGCCGACGGCGCCGGTTGCGTCCTGACAGGTACACTGTACGGATGAATTGGCGCGGCTTCTGCCGGGGCAGCCGCCAGGCCCATTACGCCAGCGACCACGGAAGCGAACACCTTCTGGCGCATAGCCATCGGGTCAGCCCTGTTATCCGTGATTTCCGTAACTGCCGGTGCTGGCATGACAGCCGCAGCGATATCAGCCAGCTCCGCAGCACGATCCCGACCAGGACGATTTACCGGGGCGTTAACAATCTCAGGCGGCAGTATTACCTGCTTTCAGGCCGTTGCTCCGGGCTGGCTGTTACATCACGAACCGGGCTTACCGTTGCCGCCAGTTTCACCAGTTCAGTAGTGCGATTGATTACCGGAAGATTTGCCGGACCATTCACACTATCAGGCGGCAGAACTATCCCGCGTTCAGGACGTTGTTTAGCGCTGGCCGGTTCCGTCCGGGAAGGATTGAGCGTTGCCGCTACCCTCGCCAGATCAGCAGTCCGTTTCCTGCCGGTGACATTGGCGGGTCCGTTAACAATCTCAGGGCCATTCTCGCCCACGATGCCGAACTGGCCGCGCGGAATGGTACCGCCGCTGTCGTACATGCCCGCAAAACCCATCGTCGGGAATCCGCCAGGCGGCAGCACCACTTTACCGTCTGTGTTTACCGTGGCTGGCTGCTGCCGCGTGACCTGCTCAGGAAGCTTCGCTTTGGCCGCCTCCTTGCTGACAATGCCGAGTTTTTCAAGCAGCCAGGACACGCCCGATTTAAGCGAATCCAGCGGGTGCATGACCATGTTCAGCCCTGCCGCCAGCGCCTCCCCAAACTGCCGCCCCATCGACGCCGCGCTTTGCAGCTCTGCAGAGGTGGATTTAACCGGCGTCAGCAGATCAGTAAACCAGCCCCACAATGCCTGGACCTTGTCACCTATCCACTGGAAAACAGGCTGCAGTGGCTCAAACGCCGCATTGATAAGCGCAGCCGCAGCTTTGAATCCTTCAACCACTCCGCCTAAAAATGCGCTTATCGGCTGCCAGTATTTCCAGACAACCAGCGCCACGCCAGCCAGCGCCGCCACAACGAGCCCTATCGGACTAAGCAGGGCGCCCAGCAACCCAGAAATCCCGTACAGCGCAACGCGAAGGAGAGCCAGCGGGCCGGACGCCAGAAAACGCAGCACGCCACCGGCTGCGGATAATCCCCCGCGCAACGCGGCCAGCGGATTCATTACCATGCCGATAATGTTGCGAATACCAGACATTCCGCCGCGAAGGACAGCAAGCGGCGCACCGGCCAGCGCTTTCAGCGCGTTGCCAGCCAGCCCGGCAGAACGGCGCAGGGAGTTAAGGGGAGGCGCCAGCAATCCGGCGCTGCTGCCGGATGCAGCCAGGCCACGGCGCAACAGGGAAAGTGGCGCATTTGCCAGCCAGGACAGCGCGCCGCCGGTGCGGGTCACTGCAGACATAACGGAGGGGAGTGTTTTTACACCCAACACGGACAGGCCAAAACGGATCACCGCCAGCGGCCCCAGCACGGCAGCCACGGCCACCGCCAGCGTGCCGAGCACAACGGTGATCGCAGCTGTGGCTGCCGCCACTTTCATCAGCGTGCCCGCAAGCTGCGGGTTAGCCTCAACCCATCGACGCAGTGCCCCGGTAACGTTTTTGACGTACCCCATGATATCCATCAGCGGCTGGCGCAGGGTTTCCCCCAGGCTACTGAAAGCGTTCTGCGCGCCCGTTTTAACAAGCAACCACTGCGCGGAAAGTGAATCCTTATTGATATCGGATTCTTTCTGCATGGAGCCGTTAGCCTCAGTGCCTGAGGTGAGTTTCAGCTGTCGCTGCCGCTCCGGCAGGTTGTTTGCAAGCTTCGCCGCATCGTCGCCAAACTCCTTGCCAAATATCATCGTCATGGCGGACAGGCGTTTATCCTGCGGCAGCTTGTTGACCTTCTCCAGCACGCGCTGAATGGTCCCCATTGCGTCCTTTGTCATCTGCTTTTCAATCTCTTCTGGATTGAGTTTCAGCAGATCCATACCTTCCATGAACCGCTTGCTCTGCATGGTTGCAATCGACAGTTCGCGCACCATCGCATTTGATGCGCTGGCGGCAATTTCGGGCGCGGCGCCCAGAGACAGGAAGGTGGAACCCAGCGCGGCCGCCTTTCGGAAATCAAGCCGGTCGGCCACGCCCCCCATGCGCTGCAGCACATTGATGATATCGCCGCCCTTAGACATGGCGTTATCGTCCAGGTAGTTCAGGGCATCGCCAAGCTGTTCAATATTTCGGGTCGGCACTTTATACAGCTGCGCGATTTTACCCAGCCCCTCCGCCAGCTCATCAGCGGGCAGCTCGAATGCCGTTGCGGCCTTTGCTGCAGTGGATGCAAAGGCCAGCAGGTCACGCTTCTGGTCTTCGTAAGAATCATTCTGGTTTGTCACGCCCATGCGGGCGCCACCCTCAACCAGCGCGGCATAGTCGATGGCGCCATTCTCCATCGGCAGCTGTTCACTGGCGGCCTTGATGGCATCCTGCATGTCGTAAAACTGTTTTGTGCGGTTGCCGTTGTCGTCCCGCAGCCCGTTAACCTGCTTTGCCACGCCTTTCATCGCATCTTCCATGCTGGCATAGCTTTTAACGGCAGCCATCACCGGCGCGCCCATCGCCAGCCCGGCGGCAGTAGTCGTTGCTCCGGCGCCCGCAATACGATCCCGCACCTCAAGGCGCCGCGAATACTGATCGCGGACCGCGTTCATACGGGCCTGCTGCTCGCCCAGGCGTTTAAGGGATTTCTGCTGTCGGTCCAGCGCCTGCCGGGTTTCGTCGGCATTCTGCCGCAGCTCCCGCTGCGCACTGCTCAGCTTTTTGGTGTCCAGCCCGGCCTCATTGAGCGCAAGACGCTGACGCTGCACCGACTGACGCAGGCCGTTGTATTTGCTCTGCAGCTCGTTAACGCGGTTTTTTGCCTGCTCCAGCAGACGCGCCTGCGCCGCCGTCGGCCGGTTAGTAGCCGAGAACTGCGTGGCAAGCTTCGCCGCTTCTTCGCGTGCGGCTTTAAGACTGTTGCCGGTGACGGCCAGCTGCGCGCTTGCCTTGCGGAAACCGTCAATACGGCCCGCCTGGGCGTCCAGTTCTTTTAATCTTGCGCGGCTTTGCTGAATGGCGGTAGCCAGCTCTTTAGAACTGGCCTGCGCTGATCGGAATGGGCGGGTGAGTTTATCAACCGCATTTAGAATTACCTGCAAACGCAGGTTAGTGTCACTCATCGCTGGCCCCGCTTCTCTGAATCGCTTTATGCCGCCACTCCAGCACTTCGGTCAGCGGCATAACGTCAGTGACGGACGGCGGCCAGTGAAAAATGGTGGCGATATCAGCCACCAGGTCTTCTACCGTCAGGCTGTCGGCAAACCGGCAAGCACCGATTTCTTCAACAAAAAAGTGACCACCTCAACCGACAGCGCGGTGAGA
>NZ_JABMCU010000024.1:0-31702 GCF_013179605.1 Enterobacter sp. CM29
TGTATGGAATCGGAACAATGGCTTCAGTTTACTCGGATGAATACCAGCGTGTTATCAATGCGTTGAAGAAAGCGCGTAAAGAGAAGGGGATGACTCAGGCGCAGCTTGCGGAGGCACTGGGAAAACCACAATCGTTTATTGCTAAAGTGGAAAACGGTGAGCGTAGGTTGGACGTGGTGGAGTTTGTGTATCTGGCGAGGCTGGTTGGCACAGATGTGCAGAGGATTATCGCCAGTATTTAATTAATGCCTGAGTATGGAACTGACCCCCTGAGCCGTATGTTCCCCTCACCCTAACCCTCTCCCCAGAGGGGCGAGGGGATAGCACGGTGCTCGCATTACTTTGCGGGGTAGGGAGAAAAGATCATGCCAGCCTTGGATACGCATCCGCGATTGCATCGCCCGTAAACTGGGCAACCCAGCCTTCCGGATTGTCGAAAATACGAATGGCGGTAAAGTTCGGCTCTGAACCCATGTCAAACCAGTGCGGCGTGCCTGCAGGTACGGAAATCAGGTCGTTTTTCTCGCACAGCACCTGATACACCTCATCGCCGATGTGCAGGCAGAATAGTCCCGCCCCTTCCACGAAAAAGCGCACTTCGTCTTCGCCGTGAGTGTGTTCGTTGAGAAACTTCGCGCGCAGCGCCTCTTTCTGCGGATTGTCGGCGCGAAGGCTAATCACGTCCCAGCTCTGATAACCTTTCTCTGCCACCAGCTTGTCGATTGCATGCTGATACGCCTCAATCACGGCTTCAGGCGCGGGATCCTGCCCTAAATCACGGTCTGCCGCCCAGCGTTCAAACCGCACGCCTTTGGCGTTGAGCTGTTGGGCAATCTCGGCGGCGTCGGTGCTGTGCCACAGGTGATGACTGGCGTCTTTATCGGAATAAATGGTCAATGCGCTCATGAAGGGATCTGCTCCGGGTTAATCTCGTCAAACTGGTGGATCTGATGGTGATGGCTTGCGCCGTCATCTTCACCGCGTATCAGTTGCAGGGTGCGAAAACCCGCCTGTTCAGCCGCGTCCAGCTCCTGATGAATATCCGACAGGAACAGGATCTGCGACGGGGCGATGCCCGTTTGCGCCGCAATATTTTGATAAGACTGCACCTCACGCTTGGCGCCGATGCGGGTATCAAAATAGCCGCTGAACAGATGAGTAATATCACCTTCGTCGCTGTAGCCAAATAACAGTTTCTGCGCGGCGACGGAGCCAGAGGAATAAACATAGAGATCAATCCCTTGTGCCTTCCATTTTTCCAGCGCGGGCAGTACATCAGGGTAGAGATGGCCGGTAAAGTCACCGTTGACGTAACCGTCCTGCCAGATGATGCCTTGCAGGGCTTTGAGCGCCGTCGATTTGCGGTCTTCATCCATAAAGGTAAACAGCACGTTGATGAGATCGCTGACGCTGGCATGCGGAGTGCTGATTTCATCGCGCAGGTTGTCCAGAATCGATTTGACCGGCTCGGCGTACTGCTGCGCGGTCACAAAGGCCGCCAGCCGCTCACGCGCGTAAGGGAACAAAACATCATGGACAAAACGGATATCGCTGGTGGTCCCTTCAATATCCGTCACAATCGCGCGAATCATACTCTCTCCCATTGTCGTAAACGCATTTCGCATTCAAATAAGAATTCTAAACCTTCCAGATGACGGCGGGCTTCGGCCACGTCGCGTCCCCAGCAGGTTAAGCCATGACCGCGCAGAAGAAAACCATAATTAAGCGGGCGTTCCTGCGCGTAATGGGCGATGCGAGAGGCGAGGGCGTCGATGTCCTGGTCATTATCAAACACCGGGATGGCCACCGTATCCCGATGCGTGGTCTGCCCGGTAAGGGATTTTTGCATCTCGAAGCCGGAGATCTTCAGCTCGGTCTCGTTGACCAGCCGCGACAGCACCGTGGCATTGACGGTGTGAACGTGCAGGACGGCGTTAGCCTCCGGGAACAGGCGATAGATGAGGGTATGCAGCCCGGTCTCTGCCGACGGTTTACGGCCAGAAGGCGCACGGTTGGTGGCGATTTCAACCTGTAGAAAATCGGCGGTGGTCAGGCTGCCTTTGTCTTTTCCGGATTCGCTCAGCCAGCACAGATGTTCATCCTGACGCACGGACATATTGCCGCCGGTAGCGGGCGCCCAGCCTTTAGCGCCAATCCAGCGGCAGGCCTCGACCAGGTGTGTGAGTTGCAGGTTGTCTGTCATTTCCTTTTACCCTCTCGGTCAGGAATATTTATATCATTTAGACGTCTAAGCGTCTTGATTGCCAAAGACTAACATCGTGTTATAGTGTCAGCAACATAAGTATTACAGGCAGGCACACTACAATGAGCAATAACCCGTTGATCCCGCAGAGTAAACTTCCGAATCTCGGCACGACGATTTTTACGCAGATGAGCGCCCTGGCGCAGCAGCACAACGCCATTAACCTCTCACAAGGTTTCCCGGATTTTGACGGGCCGAAATATTTGCAGGAGCGTCTGGCGTACCACGTTGCGCAGGGAGCCAACCAGTATGCGCCGATGACCGGCGTGCAGGCGTTGCGTGAAGCCATTGCGGATAAAACGGCGGAGTTATACGGCCATAAGCCTGACGCGAACAGCGATATCACGGTAACCGCAGGGGCGACCGAAGCGCTGTATGCGGCGATAACCGCCCTGGTGCGTACGGGCGATGAGGTGATTTGTTTTGACCCGAGCTACGATAGCTACGCCCCGGCGATTGAACTGGCCGGTGGCGTGGTGAAACGCGTGGCGCTCCAGCCGCCGCATTTTCGTCCGGACTGGCAGGCGTTTGCCGCGCTGCTGAGCGATAAAACCCGGCTGGTGATCCTGAATACGCCACACAACCCATCGGCGACGGTGTGGCAGAAAAGCGATTTTGCCGCCCTGTGGCAGGCCATCGCCGAACGTGAAATCTATGTTCTGAGCGACGAGGTGTATGAGCACATCTGCTTTGCCGAGGAGGGTCATGCCAGCGTGCTGGCGCATCCGCAGCTTCGCGAGCGCGCAATCGCGGTATCATCATTTGGGAAAACCTACCATATGACCGGCTGGAAGGTAGGGTACTGCGTGGCGCCCGCCGCCATCAGCGCTGAGCTGCGTAAAGTGCACCAGTATTTGACGTTTGCCGTAAACACACCCGCCCAGCTGGCGCTGGCGGATATGCTGCGCGCTGAACCTGAACATTACCGGGATCTGCCAGCTTTTTACCGTGCGCGGCGGGATCGGTTTGTGACTGCGTTGAGCGAGAGTCGGCTGGAGATCCTGCCATGCGAAGGCACCTACTTCCTGCTGGCGGACTACAGCGCGATTTCCGATCTGGATGATGTCAGTTTTTGCCAGTGGCTGACGAAAGAGGTGGGCGTGGCGGCCATTCCGCTGTCGGTGTTCTGCGCCGATCCCTTCCCGCATAAACTGATTCGTCTTTGCTTTGCGAAGCAGGAGTCGACGCTGCTGGCAGCGGCTGCGCGCTTAAATTCGCTCTGACTATTCAACCGTCCAGGCTTCTGAAAAACGACGGTCCGCGAAGAGTTCCAGCAGACCGTTGATTTGCTTCAGTCGCAGCACTTCATCGCTGTCCATACCCAACTCCAGGCCAATTTTCTGCTCACTCCAGCCCATAAGCACAAGTTCTCGCACGATTTCTGACATGGCATTGATCTGGTGGCGTCCACGCGCGCGGTTGTGACGAATGGTTGTAGCCATGCGATCGAACTTTTCCTGGCGTGCTTTACGCAGGCAGGTAACAGGGAGGTAACCTTTGAGTTGACGCTTCAGAATAGCCCGATGACTGCCAAGCTCATGGCGATGGAATCCATCGACAATTTCATAGCTCTCAGGCGCATTTTCCGTCACAACGATAGGTTGTGTGAATCCATCCAGCTCCAGTGATTTGCTGAGTAACCGCTTCTCCGCCGGAGCGACATTATTTGGGTTGTAGTCATTGGCGGTGATGTCAGTCTGTTTTATCCACAATACGCAGTCGACGGGTTGATTATTAAAAGGGCTGATTTCGTGTAATGCCTGGCGAAAGGCATTAATAGCGCCGATTTTCTCTTCTTCAGAAAGGGCCTGCAGGTACGTCTGCATTTCTCTGATTATTTGCTGCTGCATAAAATCCCCCATTCCTTGCGTTTAGCTTTCACTCTTTCGCTGTAGCGTTGATAGTGTTTAGGTTTGTTTGGACTAAATGAGAGAGCCCGGCACCAGTAGTCATTGTTGAGTAAAACCTTGCAAATGCGTCGCCAGGAAGGGATATCTTTTGCGCCAATGTCACCCTCCTGCGTATCGGGAATATCCTCCAGGCCTCGCTTTTGATACCAGTGGAGATAAATTGCGATTTTATTTCGGTAATGTTCCGCCGTATTTTGCGGCATGCTGTCGAGTAGCAGCATGGCGTATTCGCGCCAGCCGAGATGGTCAGGTTTCAGGATCTTCCGGTGGCCATAAAAATGGTTATCGTGCCCGGCATAAATACCTCCACTTCGCACGCCGCAGGCGCGTTCACACATAGCCGCCCAGCGTTCGGGTTCAATGACATGATAGAGCCATAAGCCCTGACGCTGTTCCGGACCAAACGGTTCGCAGATGCGCATATAACGCGGCGGCACCCCCGCCTTGTACATCAGGTCGTATAACGGGTTATAGCAACATTTTGATTTCGCGAACCACGTCCAGATGTCGGCGGTTTTCCAGTCGTACAGTGGGTAGATATACCAGGCGTGCCCACCCGGGGCGACGGTCGTCCAGGGTTTATCGTCAGAAAAGCGCTGCTTACGCGCCGACGCGATAGCCAGAAAGCGGTTGTAAGATTCATCGGCGCGGATCCCCACCATGACTGCGGCAGGACGTCTTTGCGCATACCATTCGGCAAACTCGCGCACGAAGGCTTCAAACGTCATTCCCTGCTGATAAAAATCGAAATAGTGATAATCGGTAATGGCATCTTCTGGTGGCTGGCGAACCCAGTTTGTTCCGGGTTCCCAGCACTGCCATTCAGGTTGAAACTGTGACAGGGCGTTCTGGGTCGTGAGCGGAAGCGCTACCCACCAGAACTGGTGGATAACATCCCGATAGAGCGTTTTCATAGCGTCAACATGCTGAATGGTCGACGAGAATTGCGCTTCCCAGTCCAGAAAGATGACGTCTATTTTTCGCTTTAATTGCCGTGCTTTCTGGGCAACAAGATGCAGCATCACGGTAGAATCTTTTCCACCGGAAAAGGAAACGCATACCCTGGGGAAATTGTTAAGCGTCCAGTGTATGCGTTCCGCAGTAGCGTCTAAAACATTTTCCTGTAAAGGGATTTTATAGTTCGACATGATTAATCGCGTCCTGCGTGTTAAATGTCTTGGGAAAATCAAAACGATATTATGGAATTATTTATCCTTAATTTCACGGAGTCATTTTTTTCGGTTCGCTTTAATTATATTCACCATGCAAATGTATTTTACGCAGACGGCGGAGAAACGCAGAGCTTATGCATTTTTTCAATGAATGTTGAAAAAACAGAGCTATTCAGTGATGAACGGCCGTAGAGCATATAGATCTTTAATTCAGGCAGCGCAAACGGTGGCTCAAGCCTTTTTAATTTCAAAGATTCTTTAAATGTTTCATAGATCGACACGGGGATATAGCCTAACAAATCAGATGAACTGACCATAGAGATGAGAGAGCTAAGGGAGTCGGTGCGAAAAGCAATATTTCTTTCCGGAAAAGCGTCATTGGCCCGACTCTGGAACTCTTTTACACCCGGATGAGCACTCTGGTAAAAAGTGAATTTCTCCTGGTATAGCGCGTCCACCGTGGCTGTGTCAGCGAGCCTTGGGTGGTCTGCTCTACAGATTAAGGCTATCGGCACCGTAGTGAAGTGGGTGCAGACCACAGAGCGATTGTGGATAGGTGCGATAGAGAAGATGAGATCGGCTTTACGATAGGCCAACAAATCTTCCGCTGATTCGGAGGAAATAAGCATATCTCTTTGTTCTATCTCATAATTTTCCTCAGATATTAAAAGCTTCAACGGTTCCAGCATCGAACCAGGAGACACCATTTGAGTGCAATAGATAACGAACTTTTTCTTGATGTCCGAGTGATGCATCATGTTGATCGTCTGCTCAAGCTGATTGAGATTTTTTTCCAGATGATGATGCAAGTTGGTACCTACCGTGGTGGGAGTAATTCCCTTCCCTGAACGGATAAACAGGGGGTCATCAAGCTGACCGCGCAGGCGTTGCAGCGACTGGCTGACGGCGGATGGTGTGATATAAAGCGTCTCGGCAGCCCTACTGATACTGAGATGTTGGTAAATGCATTCGAAGATAACTAACAGATTGAGATCGAATTTTTTTAGGTCGTAGAGGTTTGCCATGTTTCGTCCTGAGTGAGTTGAGTTTGCTGTCGTTATCACACCATGGAGTACGACAGAGTGTAGTTACCCTTTACAATCCGTGTGAATAACTCGCTTAATTTAAAATTTAAGTGATCTTAATATATCACGGCTTTGGATTATTGAAACATATCTTCAAGAGTTATTAAGATAATTTTATCTTTAAAGTGTGATTGAATTATTTGAATGACAAATGGCGTTTATATATAGCGTGAAACCCATAATGAAATTAAATTTATAATGTTTCAATGACCTGTTCGAATCTGCCTATCACAGCCATAGGCAGGACTATCCCTCTTATGCATTGCTCATTGCGCGCAGGGGTGCTGTAATCAAACCGCTGTTACGGCCTTGATACAAGGTATGTAGAGCGCAACGCAACGCCAGCTTCGGCTGGCACTGAATGTACCTGCGGGGAATTCAGGTATCAGGGCCGCCCGTTGAGGCGGCCTTTTTACTTTCAGGCTTTCCTGTAAAAGGTTCACCTTGCTGTCTTGTTGCTGTTGTAAGGTTTGGCTGATTGATTTGATAAAGCATACGCATTAGCCCCGATGAACAAAGTTGGTTACCTTACACCTCAACGAAAACACGGAGGAAGTACAGATGTCCTTGATTAACACCAAAATTAAACCTTTCAAAAACCAGGCGTTCAAAAACGGTGAGTTCATCGAAGTTACTGAGAAAGATACCGAAGGCCGCTGGAGCGTGTTCTTCTTCTATCCGGCTGACTTCACCTTCGTTTGCCCGACCGAACTGGGCGACGTTGCAGACCACTACGAAGAACTGCAAAAGCTGGGCGTAGACGTTTACTCTGTTTCTACCGATACCCACTTCACCCACAAAGCGTGGCACAGCAGCTCTGAAACTATCGCGAAAATCAAATACGCGATGATCGGCGACCCGACTGGCGCCCTGACCCGTAACTTCGACAACATGCGTGAAGATGAAGGCCTGGCTGACCGTGCGACCTTCGTTGTTGACCCGCAGGGCATTATCCAGGCTATCGAAGTTACCGCTGAAGGTATCGGCCGTGATGCATCTGACCTGCTGCGCAAAGTGAAGGCGGCTCAGTACGTTGCTTCTCACCCAGGCGAAGTGTGCCCGGCGAAATGGAAAGAAGGCGAAGCAACGCTGGCGCCATCTCTGGACCTGGTCGGCAAGATCTAAGTCTGTAAAGCCTGGCGGCGCTACGCTTGCACAGGCCTACAGTATCGTAGGCCGGGTAAACGAAGTGCCACCCGGCAATCAATGGGCGCACCCGCGCCCATTTCATTCCAGCACCATGATGCAAGTTGCATTCAGGCAGCCCATATAAGGCGGCTTGCATGATGACGTTTTAAGAGAGGGAAGAATAATGCTCGACACTAACATGAAAACCCAGCTCAAGGCCTACCTTGAGAAACTGACCAAACCTGTTGAGCTGATTGCCACGCTGGACGACAGCGTGAAATCGGCAGAAATCAAAGCGCTGCTGACAGAGATTGCTGAGCTGTCGCCGAAAGTGACCTTCAAAGAAGACAACACGCTGGCAGTCCGTAAGCCTTCTTTCCTGATCGCCAACCCAGGGTCTGACCAGGGGCCGCGTTTCGCGGGTTCTCCGCTGGGGCACGAATTTACGTCCCTGGTGCTGGCGCTGCTGTGGACCGGTGGTCATCCGTCAAAAGAAGCGCAGGCGCTGCTGGAGCAGATCCGCGATATCGACGGTGATTTTGAGTTTGAAACCTATTACTCGCTCTCCTGCCACAACTGCCCGGACGTGGTGCAGGCGCTGAACCTGATGTCAGTGCTCAACCCACGCATTAAGCACACGGCGATTGACGGCGGTACGTTCCAGAACGAAATCACCGAGCGCAACGTGATGGGCGTTCCGGCGGTTTACCTGAATGGTCAGGAGTTCGGCCAGGGGCGTATGACGCTGACCGAAATCGTCGCCAAAGTGGATACCGGCGCAGAAAAACGTGCGGCGGAAGAGTTGAACCAACGTGATGCGTACGACGTGCTGATTGTTGGCTCCGGCCCGGCGGGCGCGGCGGCAGCGGTTTACTCCGCACGTAAAGGGATCCGTACCGGTCTGATGGGCGAGCGTTTCGGTGGTCAGGTTCTGGATACCGTAGACATTGAAAACTACATTTCCGTGCCGAAAACCGAAGGCCAGAAGCTGGCCGGGGCGTTGAAAGCGCACGTCAGCGACTACGACGTGGATGTCATTGACAGCCAAAGCGCCAGCAAACTGGTTCCGGCCGCGGTCGAGGGTGGTTTGCACCAGATTGAAACGGCGTCCGGCGCGGTGCTGAAGGCGCGCAGCGTGATCATTGCCACTGGCGCGAAATGGCGCAACATGAACGTGCCGGGCGAAGATCAGTATCGCACCAAAGGCGTGACCTATTGCCCGCACTGTGACGGCCCGCTGTTCAAAGGTAAACGCGTAGCGGTGATCGGCGGCGGTAACTCCGGTGTGGAAGCGGCTATCGATCTGGCGGGAATTGTTGAACACGTTACCCTGCTGGAGTTCGCCCCTGAGATGAAAGCGGACCAGGTGTTACAGGATAAAGTACGTAGCCTGAATAACGTCGACATTGTGCTCAATGCCCAGACGACAGAAGTGAAAGGCGACGGCAGCAAAGTGACCGGTCTGGAATACCGTGACCGCGTGAGTGGCGATATCCACAGCGTAGCGCTGGCAGGGATCTTTGTTCAGATTGGCCTGCTGCCAAACACCACCTGGCTGGAAGGCGCAATCGAGCGCAACCGCATGGGCGAGATCATCATCGATGCGAAATGCGAAACCAGCGTGAAGGGCGTATTTGCGGCGGGCGACTGCACCACCGTGCCGTACAAGCAGATCATCATCGCTACCGGTGAAGGTGCGAAAGCGTCGCTGAGCTCGTTTGATTACCTGATCCGCACCAAAACTGCATAATAAAAGAAAGCAAGACGACACCTGCAATACAAGAGGCCACCAAAAGGTGGCCTCTTTTTTTATCTGACGACCATCACCGGAATGTGGGTGTGGCGGATCACGCTGGAGGCGTTCGACCCCAGCAGGTGCGTGGTAATAGACGGGTTGCGCGAACCAATCACCACCACGTCTGCGTTCAGCTCCGCGGCCAGTTCATTAACGGCGTCGCGCACGCTACCGAACCGGACGTGGGTTTTTATGCGGGAAGGATCGATGCTGAAGTGCCCGACCATGGTTTGCAGGCGCGTCTCGGCTTCATGCTGTAAATGCTCTTCAAAACGACGCACATCAGCAGCGAAACGATGCAGGCTCAGGCTGGCAGAGCCCGGTAAAACATGCAGAAGATGAATAACTCCGTCCTGCTGCGCGAGAAATTCCGCGTGACGTACAGCCTTATCACTCAGTTCCATTTCGAAAACATCAACCGGCATAATGATTGTTTGATACATAACCGTTTCTCCTTGTTTATAAACGCTGAAATCATTCAACCACAAAATATAAAAGGTTTCTGTAATCTCGACAGCACTTTTTTATCTCGCCAGGATAAATCTCAAAACAGCCGGATTCCGGGGCAGATCCCGAGAGGTAGCTACCCTTTTATAAGCTTACCCACACCCTTTCGGAGGTTGCATGAAAGCTCTCACCTATCACGGTCCACATCATGTTCGGGTCGATAATGTCCCCGATCCGGGCATCGAACAGCCTGACGATATCATCCTGCGCGTAACAGCCACGGCGATCTGTGGTTCCGATTTGCATCTTTATCGCGGAAAAATTCCCAAGGTCCAGCACGGCGATATCTTTGGTCATGAATTTATGGGCGAGGTGGTGGAGTGCGGGAGCGAAGTGAAGAACGTGCAGAAAGGTGACCGGGTGGTGATCCCGTTTGTGATTGCCTGCGGTGACTGTTTCTTTTGCCAGATGCAACAGTACGCGGCCTGCGAAAACACGAACCGCGGGCAGGGCGCGGCGCTGAACAAAAAGCAAATTCCCGCCCCTGCCGCGCTGTTTGGCTACAGCCATCTTTACGGCGGCGTGCCGGGCGGACAGGCGGAGTATGTGCGCGTGCCGAAAGGCAACGTAGGGCCGTTTAAAGTGCCTCAGCTGCTGTCAGACGACAAAGCGCTTTTCCTGTCAGATATTCTGCCTACCGCCTGGCAGGCGGCGAAAAATGCGCAGATCCAGAAAGGCTCCAGCGTCGCCGTATTCGGGGCCGGGCCGGTGGGGTTACTGACCATTGCCTGCGCGCGGCTTCTCGGCGCAGAGCAGATTTTTGTGGTTGACCATCATCCCTATCGACTGCGGTTTGCCCAGGAGCGCTACGGCGCGATCCCGATTAACTTTGATGACGATAACGACGCGGCGGAGAAAATCATTGAGCAAACGGCCGGGCAGCGCGGGGTGGATGCGGTGATTGATGCCGTCGGGTTTGAGGCCAAAGGCAGCACGACGGAAACGATCCTCAGTAACCTGAAAATTGAAGGCAGCAGCGGCAAAGCCCTGCGCCAGTGCATTGCTGCGGTGCGACGCGGCGGCGTGGTCAGCGTGCCGGGCGTGTACGCCGGTTTTATCCATGGCTTCCTGTTTGGCGATGCCTTCGATAAAGGGCTGAGCTTTAAGATGGGGCAGACGCACGTCCACGCCTGGCTGGGAGAGCTGCTGCCGCTTATCGAAAAAGGGTTGCTTACACCGGAAGATATTGTGACCCACTATCTTCCGCTGGCTGATGCGGAGCGCGCCTATAAGATCTTCGAAAAACGGGAGGAGGAGTGCCGCAAGGTGATCCTGGTGCCTGGCGCAGACACCCCGGAGGCTGCGCAGCAGAAAGTGAAGGGACTGGTGAATGCCTTCCCCGGCGGCGTTGTGTGAGGTTTCGTCCCCACGGCACTACGACAGAGTAAACATGGATTAAGCGGTTTTTGTCCGATATAACACAATCGGGTGAATTTGCGGAAAGAGGATGCAGGTGCATCCTCTGTGCAAAGCGGGGTCGCTTGTTCAGAAGGGATTAACGCAGGTAATCGCCAGCGGCTTCGGGCTGGTAGAGCAGCTCAAGCACTTCCAGATGGGCTGAGGCGCCGCCCGGGAGTTCCCAGTGGATAGTATCGCCCGTGCGCAGTCCAAGCAGCGCCGCGCCCACGGGTGCCAGCACCGAAAGCTGCATGCTGCTGTCGGTCATCTGCGCCGGATAGACCAGCGTACGGGTGAGTTCCTCCCCGGTGGTCAGGTTGCGGAACTTCACCTGGCTGTTCATGGTGACCACATCATGCGGCATGGTCTCAGGCGTACACATTTGCGCCCGGTCTAGCTCTTCGTTCAGCGCATCGGCAACCGGCAGCGAGGCGAATTCTGGTTTCTCCAACAGTCGGTCAATACGTTCTGCGTCGAGTTCATTGATGATAATCGTAGGTCTGGACATTTTTACTCCATGTCGTTAATGCTGCGTGTAACGCAGAAACCAATCCAAAAGAAAACCCTCGCCGTCTGGCAGCGAGGGTTTAACTTATCTGATGATACTGTCTGAAACCCTAAGTTTGAAGTGATGAAGGTCACATTCGTGCGCCATATGAATTTTTGGCGATAAACCCGGCATCCCGATTCACGCTGAACTGAAATTTCGTTACGCTGGTAAAACTTAAACCGGGCAATGCGCGTTGCAGCCCCAGCGTAGAGAGAGCGATATGTACTTTTACCAACCGTCTCAGGGGCACGGTCTGCCGCACGACCCGCTGAACGCCATTATCGGTCCACGTCCGATTGGCTGGATTTCATCCTGTGATAAGGCCGGTCAACTGAACCTTGCCCCGTACAGCTTCTTTAACTGCTTTAACTATCGCCCACCGATCATTGGTTTTTCCAGCAACGGCTGGAAGGATAGCGTGCGGAATATTACCGAAACGGAAGAGTTTGTCTGGAACCTCGCAACGCGCGATCTGGCTGAGGCGATGAATGAAACCTCCGCCACACTCCCTCATGGCGAGGATGAATTTACCTTTGCCGGCCTGACGCCCGTAGCCAGCCAGCTTGTGAGCTCGCCGCGCGTGGCGGAAAGCCCGGTGAATTTCGAGTGTCGATTGTCACAGTGCATTCAGTTGACCGGCGCGGATGGGACACCGATTGATACCTGGCTGGTGCTCGGCGAAGTGGTGGGCGTCCATATCGCTGAGAGTTTGCTGGAAGAGGGGATTTACCAGACCGCGAAAGCGCAGCCCATTCTGCGTGCGGGTGGACCGTCCGCCTACTACGGCATCAGCGACAGCCATCGCTTCGATCTGGTACGCCCGGATGCGCGCAGGAACAATCAGTAACCAGCTTTATCGATAACAAACTGTTTGCCGCAGTTGCCCGGATGCGGCTGTGGCGCAAAGGTGCTGGCTGAGAGCGAGTTGTTAATGGTGCTGGATTTTAGCGAGATCTGCATCTCGGTCAGATAAGCCGGATTGCCATGGCAGGTAAGCTTGAACGCTTTTACGTTCTGTTTCCCCCAGCTTTTGGCCACGGCTGCATCAAAATCGCTACGGCGGACGGTCTTGCCATAGTTTTCCGCCAGAAATTCCCCAACCGCACTATTTTTCACTTCCTGGTTCATGCGCACCATGGTGCCGAAGTAAGCGTCGGGATCAAAACCAAAGCAGACGCCGTGTTTCGCGTATTCATAACGTTCAAGGCAGGAGTTGCCGCCCGCGCCGGGCATCACGCTGTTCAGCTTCGCCGCGCCCGTTAGCGATAGTCCGGTCTCTGCGGCGTCACATTTGCGGCTGGCTTTTGCTTCCGGCATATTCGGAACCGGACGAGTGGCACAGCCGAAGCGCATCCAGCGGCGTTCATCCACTCCGCGAGCGGCAATAGATTTCGGCAGCGCTGGCCATAAGCCGTGGACGGTCAGAAAATCGGTTTTGTTGCTGCTCTCTTTTTGCAGGCGACACTCTTCCGGTTCGTCACGGTTGCGTTCGACCATACTCTGGCAAAATCCCGTTTGCCAGGAAAGCGCCAGAACGTAGCGATCGAAATCGCCATACTGGGTTGGCTTAAGCGGATCTGCCTGAATTGAGAAGACACAGAGTGCAAGCGCTACTGCGCCAGACGGGATAACGATATCCTTCCTGAACATTTGCTTTCCTGATTGGTTGGGCGCGATTAATTTCTGGAGGTTATTAAAGCACAAAAAGCGCCCGCAGGCGCTTTTTGGAAAGCAGGAATTTCGCTTAGGCAGCGCCGGGAACCAGCACTTCGGTGGCGATAATAACGATAATCAGGCCAACCAGCACCGGCACTGACGTGCGTTTTACCACTTCAAACGGAGAGATTTTTGCCATCCCCGCCACCGCAACCACCACGCCCGATACCGGAGAAATGGTACGACCCAGGTTGGAGGCCTGGAGCATCGGAATGGACAGGTAAGCCGGGTTGATGCCGGAGGAGTGTGCCAGCTTAGGGATCATCTCAACAAACGCATAGAACGGCGCGTTACCGGAGCCGGTAGTCATCGCCGCCAGCATGGTCAGTACCACCAGCACCAGCATCAGGATAATGCTGGCCGAGCCGAACGAGGTGGCGATAGAGATCAGGCTCTGGATAAAGCCGATTGTGCTCAGCCCCTGAGCAAACACCCCTGCGGCAACCAGCAGCATCACCACGCCCGCGAAGGCATCCGCCATGCCGCGGAAGGCGACTTCAAGACCCGTGAACACCTTCTGGGTATTAAAGCCACGAACAAATTCCAGGATGGCCGCCAGCAGCATACAGATCACCAGGATAGTGATGATGTGCAGCTGAGGGCCCCATTTGCCGTCAAAAATAAGCACGCCAATAATCGGCGTGAAGGGCAGGATGGAATAAAACGCCGGGGCGGTAGTGGTGATTTCACTGACGTCCATCATCTCATGGCTGACGTTCTCTTTCTTATCGAGGTAGCGTTGCCAGAAGAAATGCGCCACGCCCATGCCGAGAATAGCGGTGATGGAGATTGGCAGTGTGGTTTTGAAGGCGAAGTCAATCAGCGACATTTCCGCGGCTTTCGCGGCCAGCACCACGTCACCGGAAGTAGGGGAGAGAATAATCGCCGCCGGAGAGGCGCAAATAGCCGCCGCTGCGCCACGGCTGATCCCGACGTTAACCATTACCGGGAATAACGTCGCCATTAACAGCACGCCAAGGCCCGTTGCTGAGGAAACGGCTAATGACATCAGACAGGCCAGGAAATAAGCCGCGACCATCAGCAGATAGGGGGAGTTAATATATTGCAGCGGCTTAGAAGCCAGCTTCACCACCATATCATTCGCACCGATATGGGTCATATAGGCAGCAAATCCGCAGAGCATCATGATCATCATGCCCAGGTCGCCGCCGCGGCTCATTAGCAGAATTTTTATATATTCCACAATATCGGTAGCGGTATATCCGGTGCTGGCTTCGCTGGCGGGTAAAACCTGATGACCCATTAGCGCGCTAATGATCAGCAGCGTCAGGCCGCCGACAAATAGCACGCCGGTGGCTGAGTAACCTTTAATGATGTAGCGTGCTACACCGACAATGACCACGACTCCAATGAGGAGTTCGAGAAAAGTAAGCATGATTTCCCCTGTATCCTTGCTGCCCGAGAGACAAATAATCAATAAAAAAGAAGCCTGAAATGTGCCGAATAAATGGCCAGTCCTTGCTGATTAAAATCAAGAAAGAGACTACTAAAGGCAATGATGACGATATTTTTGCTAACCCTGCGTCATTTATATTAAGACGTTATTGACCTGATGAATAGATATTATATGTCATTAAATTGATGGTGAAGTGTTAAGGTTTTGAGTATTACTTGCCGACAATCGATTTAAAAACGTAAATCTCTTTAAAACCACTTCTCTTTCATTCTTTTGCCTGCTTATACTCGGTTCACTTTTACCCTATCCGACGATCTGAATATGCACGCCAGCTGGACGTATCGCCTGCGCTTTATCAAAAAACATCTGCTGATGTTTTTGCTGGCGTTTGGCTGGCTGTTAATCCAGAGTCAGGTGGCCGTCGCCTCCCATCAATGTTCAATAGATTTGCGCGGTGAGGTGGCCACCATCCAGCATATGGATATGATGGCGGAACCGGGGCCGCATTATGCTGCCGGTGCTTCACCGCTGTGTGAAAAACATTGTGTGCCGGATCAGGTACAAAAAGATCCTGCCCAGCCGCATCTGGTGGCGCTGCCTGCCGCCATGACGCTGACCTTAACGACGCCAGAGTGTTCATCTGCAAGCCATTCTGCGTGGTCTGTTACACCTCCTGCTGTGGGGCCGCCGGCAACGATCCGCTATTGCCGGTTTCGGGAGTAAAAACCTGTTAATTCGTTGATTTTATTTACTTAACGTTTAACAGGAGTTTTATCATGCGTACCCTATTCCTTTCCGCGCTGGTTGGCGCGTCCATCTCTTTCGCTTCTTATACCGTTCAGGCAAACCAGACCTGGCAGGGCCGCGGCGTGGTTCAGTCAATCTCTGACAATGCCGTCATGCTCCGTCACGAGGCCATACCGGAACTAAAATGGCCAGCGATGACCATGCCGTTTACTTTATCTTCGGGTGCCACGCTGAATGGCGCCAAACCGGGGGATGAGGTGACCTTCACGCTTGAGCGTGCGGGTGACGGTTTCCAGATTATCTCGCTGACGCCAGCGCGCTAAGCGAGGTCACCATGAAACAACACACACTGAGCCTGTGGCTCGGTGGGGTGTTGTTCGGCCTGTTAACCTCCGCCGCGCAGGCGGAGCCGTGGACGCTCGAACACACCCTGACCGAAGCCCAGCGCTACTCGGCAGAACTCTCCGCCAGCCGTAACGAAGCGCAGGCGCTGGATGCGATGGCGGATTCCGCCACGCAATTACCTGATCCAAAACTGAAATTCGGTATTGAAAACGTGCCGGTACAGGGCAGCAACGATCGGCGGCTTACGCGCGAAGGGATGACCATGCAGAAGGTTGGCATCATGCAAAGCTACGTCAGCTCGGAGAAGCGGGAACGTAAAGCACAGACTTTTCAGGCGCAGGCGCGAAGCGTGCTGGCAAAATCCGAGGCCGTACGTGCCGCGCTTCAGCGTGATACCGCCCAGGCCTGGCTGGATCTGGCGCTGGCACAGCAGGCGCTGAAAACGGCCAGAACGCTGGTCCGTGAAACGGAACGCCAGCGGGGCGTGCAGAAGGCGAGCGTCGGGGCGGGAGGCGCAACGCCGGACAGCGTACTGGCCCTGCAAATGATCCTCAGCGCCATGCGCGACAAAGAGACGCTGGCGCAGCGGGATGTGCAGCTGGCGCAAAGCCGTCTGCTGGAGCTAACAGGGCACGCTATTACGGCGGTTAGCGGTCCGCTGCCGCGCTATCAGCGCCTTCCTGCCGATGAAAAAACGTTGCAGGAGGGGATTGCCAGACACCCGGAAGTGGAGGCCGCGCGACGTGAAGCAGAGACCGCGAAAGCGCGTTCAGCGCAATCTGCCGTGGCAGCGATACCCGATGTGGATGTGGAGGTCTATTACGCCCACCGCGCCGAAGGCTATGACGATATGGCTGGCGTGATGTTCAGCGTGGATCTGCCTTTGTTCCAGTCAAAACGTCAGGACAAGGATTACGCCGCCGATGTTTCCCGCTCAATGCAGGCGGTGGATCAACTGACGCTGCTCAAACGCGAACACATTGCCCAGGTGCAAACGCTGGTGGCGCAGTATCAGGCTGCGCAAACGGTGTGGCAGCGTCAGCGGGACGAGGTATTACCGTTGCAGCGACAACGGCTGGCGGTGCTGACGGCGCAATATCGTTCTGGACAGTCGGCGCTTCCGGCCCTGCTGGAGGCGCGTCGTGGCGTACTGGATACGGAACTGGCGGTGAACCAGGCGGAGCGCGAAATGGCGCGAACCTGGGCTGCCGTGAACTGGCTGATCCCGCAGGAGCTGGCGCAATGAAAAAAACAACGTTAATGGCGATTGCCATCACGATAGCTGCCGTTGGCGGCTATTTTGTCGGACAGAAGCAGACGCATCAGCCGGATGCGGCTTCACAACCTTCAGAACGCAAGGTGCTTTACTGGTACGACCCCATGGTGCCCGGTCAGCGCTTCGATAAGCCGGGTAAATCCCCTTTTATGGATATGGATCTGGTCCCACGCTACGCCGATGAAGCGCAGGCGGCGTCAGGCGTGGCCATCAGCACTCAACAGCAGCAAAACCTGGGGATGAAAACCGCCAACGTTGAGATGCGCCAGCTGGTTTCGCCGTTCTCGGCCTTTGCCACGGTTGCAACGTATGAACGTAACGTCTCGGTGTTGTCAGCCCCGGCCAATGGCGTGGTGTCAAAATTGTTTGTTAATGCGCCGCAGCAGCAGGTAAAAGCCGGAGAGGCGCTGGCGCAACTGTGGATCCCGCAGTGGACCGCCGCCCAGCAGGAGTATCTCGCGGTTCGTCAGCTTGGCGATGCCGCATTGACCCGCGCCGCTCGCGAGCGGCTGGCGTTGCAGTTTATGCCAGAAGAGGTCATTCGTTTGCTGGAGCGTAGCGGTAAGCCGCAGACCACGCTCATTCTGCGCACCGACCGGGCGGGCTATGTGGTGAAGCTGGACGTACGGGAAGGGGCGCAAATCACCGCAACGGCGCCGCTGTTTGAGATCGCCAGCCTCGATCCGGTCTGGCTGGTGGTCGACTACCCGCAAACGCAGGCGCAGTCTCTGGCGGTGGGCAGCAAGGTGGTAGCAACCTCAGAAAGCTGGCCGGGGGAGCAGTTCCACGGCACGGTCAGCGAATTGCTGCCGCAGATGGAGGCGGCCACGCGAACCCTGAAAGCCCGTATCGTGCTGGAAAATTCCGCACATAAGCTGAAGCCGGGCATGTACCTCTCCGTCAGGCGTGCGGAAGAGCTGAAAGGCCCGCCGGTGCTGGCGGTGCCGGAAGAGGCGGTGATTAACAGCGGAGAGTCTGCGCGTCTGCTGCTGGCTACCGGGGACGGTTATTTCCAGCCTGTGACGGTGAAAACCGGCCTGACGGCGCAGGGCTGGACGGCGATCCTGTCCGGGGTCAAAGAGGGCGATAAGGTGGTGACGTCCGGGCAATTCCTGATTGATTCCGAAGCCAGCCTGCGTAGCGTGATGCCGGAGGTGACGCCATGATTGCCGCTGTGATTCGCGCCTCGTTGCGTAACCGCCTGCTGGTGATACTGGCCGCGCTGATGATGGCCAGCTGGGGCTGGTGGGCGGTGCAGCGCGCGCCGCTGGACGCGTTGCCCGATCTGTCTGATGTGCAGGTCATTATCAAAGCGAGTTACCCCGGGAAAGCGCCGCAGGTGATTGAAGATCAGGTGACCTGGCCGCTGACAACCTCCATGTTGTCTGTGCCGGGCGCCAAAACCGTGCGCGGTTTTTCAATGTTTGGTGACGCTTATGTGTATGTGCTGTTTGAGGATGGCACCGATCTCTACTGGGCGCGATCCCGGGTGCTGGAATATTTAAGCCAGGTACAGGCGCAGTTTCCGCCGGGCGTGAAGGTGTCGCTGGGGCCGGATGCGACGGGCGTGGGCTGGATCTACGAATATGCGCTGATCGACCCTAGTGGAAAACACAGCCTGGCAGATCTGCGGGCCCTTCAGGACTGGACGCTTAAGTTCGAGCTTAAGACGGTACCGAATGTATCTGAAGTGGCAAGCATTGGCGGAATGGTGCGTCAGTATCAGATCGTGGCGGACCCGGCGAAAATGCGCGCGCTGAATATTACCCACAGCCAGCTATCCGGCGCGGTGCAGGCCGCCAATAAAGAGAGCGGCGGCGCCCTGCTGGAGATGGGCGAAGCGGAGTATATGGTGCGGACAACGGGCTATTTGCGCTCGCTGGAGGATTTTCGCAATGTGGTGATCGCCACCCGCGATGGCGTACCTGTCCTGCTGAAAGATGTCGCCACCATTGGCATTGGCCCGGAGATCCGCCGGGGCGTGGCGGAGCTTAACGGTGAAGGGGAGGTTGCTGGCGGCGTAATCGTGATGCGCTACGGGCAGAACGCGCTGGAAACCCTTCGCGCGGTAAAAGCGAAACTGAGCGAGCTGCAAAAAACGCTGCCGCAGGGCGTCGAGATTGTTCCGGTCTACGATCGCTCCATGCTGATTGAGGAGTCGGTCAAAACGCTGACGCACAAGCTGCTCGAAGAGTTTGCCGTGGTGGTACTGGTGTGCGCGCTGTTCCTGTTCCACCTGCGTTCCGCGCTGGTGGCGATGGTTTCTCTGCCGCTGGGGATCCTCGGGGCTTTTGTGGTGATGCACTATCAGGGCATTAACGCGAATATGATGTCGCTCGGCGGGATCGCCATTGCCATCGGAGCGATGGTGGATGCGGCAATTGTCATGATTGAAAACATGCACAAGGTGCTGGAGCAGTGGCGGCATGATAATCCGGGCAAGGAGCCTGCGTCGGGAGAGTACTGGCGTCTGGCGGAAAAGGCGGCGGTTGAAGTGGGACCGGCGCTGTTTTGCAGCCTGTTAATCATCACGCTGTCATTTATACCGGTATTTTCGCTGGAAGCGCAGGAGGGGCGAATGTTCTCGCCGCTGGCGTTCACCAAAACCTGGTCGATGGCCGTGGCCGCCGGGCTTGGGATCACTCTGGTGCCGGTGCTAATGGGCTTCTTTATTCGCGGGAAAATCCCGGATGAGAAGGCAAACCCGATAAACCGCCTCCTGATCCGCCTGTATGAGCCGCTGCTTGATAAGGTACTGACCTTCCCGAAAACGACCCTGGCACTGGCATGTCTGCTGCTGATCGCCACGCTCTGGCCGCTGAGCCGCCTGGGGAGTGAGTTTATGCCGCCGCTGGATGAAGGGGATTTACTCTATATGCCCTCCACGCTGCCGGGGATCTCTGCTCGCGAGGCATCGCGGCTGCTTCAGCAGACGGACCGCTTGATCAAAAGCGTACCGGAGGTGGCGAGCGTGTTTGGCAAAGCTGGTCGGGCGGAGTCGGCAACCGATCCCGCGCCATTAACCATGCTGGAAACAACTATCCACTTTAAGCCCCGCGAGCAGTGGCGGCCTGGAATGACGCCGCAAAAGCTGGTGGAGGAGCTCGATAAAACCGTGTCGCTGCCGGGCATTGCCAATGTGTGGGTGCCCCCTGTCCGTAACCGTCTGGACATGCTGGCAACCGGGATCAAAAGCCCGGTCGGCATTAAGGTGAACGGCAATAATATTGCCGACATTGAGCGCGTGGCCCGGCAGATTGAGCAGGTGGTGAAGGACGTTCCTGGCGTCTCCTCGGCGCTGGCGGAGCGACTGGAGGGCGGGCGCTACGTGGATATTCGTATCGACCGGCAAAAAGCCGCGCGCTACGGCGTTTCCGTCGATGAACTGCAAAGCCTGGTCTCCACGCTGGTCGGGGGCGATAACATTGGTGAGGTGATCCAGGGACGCGAGCGGTACCCCATCAACCTGCGTTATCCCCGCGATTTGCGTGATAACGTCGACACGTTGCGGGTGTTGCCGGTAGTAACCGCCAGCGGTAGCCAGGTGGCGCTGGGGGAACTGGCCGATATCGTCGTGACGGAAGGCCCACCGATGCTAAAAAGTGAAAACGCGCGCCTTTCCAGCTGGATCTACGTGGACTTACGCGGGCGCGATCTGAAGTCCGCCGTAGATGAAATGCAAAAACGGGTGGAGGAGAAGGTGGTATTGCCGCAGGGCGTATCTCTCTCCTGGTCCGGGCAGTTTGAATATCTGGAACGGGCGACCGCGACGCTTAAAATAGTCTTACCTGTCACGCTGATGATTATATTCATCCTTTTATGGTTAACCTTCAGGCGGATATCAAATGTCCTGATAATAATGGGGACATTGCCTTTCGCGCTTATTGGTGGGGTGTGGTTATTATGGCTGCTTGAATATAATTTGTCTGTGGCGGGGGCCGTTGGCTTTATCGCCCTTTCCGGGGTGGCAGCAGAATTCGGCGTAATTATGGTTCTATATTTGAATCATGCGCTTGATAAATATCACAGGCTTGAGCCAGAAGGGGGAAATACGGTGCTATTGCGGGCGATCCACGAAGGTGCCGTGCTGCGCGTGCGTCCGAAGGTGATGACGGTCGCCACGATTATGGCGGGACTGCTGCCCATCATGTGGGGCAATGGGAGTGGCTCGGAGGTGATGCAACGTATTGCTGCACCGATGATTGGTGGCATGGTTACTGCACCGTTATTGTCGATGTTAGTTATTCCCGCACTCTACAAATTGTTACATCAACGTTAAAAATGTCAACTGCATGTGCTTATTCAGGCATGCAGTTTATGTATCGTCAGACTATTCTCAGGAACGGGATGGTAATTAGGAATAACACCCATGCTGTTAAGCGTTCATTCAAGTAATCTGTGCTAAGGTCTGCACCGAATACTAAATATGGTAATGGCATTGTGATTGTACGAATTAAATTCCCCCTGATTTTATTGTTTATTATTGCGCAGTTATCATTTGCGTCTGCTGTTAATGCACAGAGCAATACAGCGGATAAAAGCTGGTTCAACACCTTCACGGATAACGTTGCGCAAACATGGAACGAACCTGAACATTACGATCTCTATATTCCGGCCATTACGTGGCATGCACGTTTTGCCTACGATAAAGAAAAAACAGACCGTTATAACGAGCGTCCGTGGGGGGCTGGTTTCGGTCAGTCTCGCTGGGATGAAAAAGGTAACTGGCATGGCCTGTACCTGATGGCGTTTAAGGACTCCTACAATAAATGGGAGCCTATTGGTGGCTACGGCTGGGAAAAAACCTGGCGTCCGTTATCAGACGACAACTTCCGTCTTAGGCTGGGCTATACGGCAGGGTTCACGGCGCGTGATAACTGGAAATACATTCCTGTTCCGGTACTGTTGCCGCTTGCCTCCATCGGCTATGGTCCTGCAACGTTTCAGATGACCTACATACCGGGTACGTATAACAACGGTAACGTTTACTTTGCCTGGATGCGGTTTCAGTTTTAACTGAATTTGTCTGGTAAATCGGCCAAAAAACGCACAGACAATGAAATGTAAAGGATAAAAATCGGACAGCGAAAATTAACGCGACTTTTGTCACTTTTTATCAAAGATCCGCTGGACAAAACGCCTCACAATTGTTGTACTGATACCCGACACAGCATTTGTGTCGTTTTTTAATGTAAAGGTAATTTTGATGTCTAAGATTAAAGGTAACGTTAAGTGGTTTAATGAGTCCAAAGGATTCGGTTTCATTACTCCTGAAGATGGCAGCAAAGACGTGTTCGTACACTTCTCTGCAATCCAGTCTAATGGTTTCAAAACTCTGGCTGAAGGTCAGCGCGTAGAGTTCGAAATCACTAACGGTGCCAAAGGCCCTTCTGCTGCTAACGTAATCGCTCTGTAATTCAGACGCGTCAGCAAGAATTTCAAAACCCGCTCAATGAGCGGGTTTTTTTTCGTTATGAATCAACCAAAAAGATAGATCTTCAGAAAGCTGGCGACGATCGCGACGCTTAGCAATACCATACCCACGCCTGACAGATTCTCTCTCATGCTATCACCCTCGTTCAATATTGAGCCAAGAATGACAGAGAAAAATTAAGCCAACATTAAGGTTGTCGCGCTTAATGTCCGCTGGCGGAGGAAAATAACCAGAATGCGATCGCAGTCATCGCAAACGAGCCAAGCATGTTAACGGCAATGTTCGTCAGCGCCCAGCCCATCCGGCCTTCCTGAAACAGAAACACCACCTCCGCAGAGAAGGTAGAAAACGTCGTTAAACCGCCGCAGAAACCGGTTGTAATCAGTACCTTCCACATAGGGTCGATGTTGGTCATGCGATTAAACCACGCCAGCCCCATCCCGATGATAAATGCCCCGATCAGGTTTGCCGCCAGTGTCCCCATCGGAATGGCCTGATGCAGCGGGTTAAACCGCATGCTTAAGAGCCAGCGCGCAACGCTACCCGTGCCCCCACCAATAAAAACGGCTATAAGTAGTTGTAACACTGTCAATACCTGCTATTTGCTGTGTAAGTGCGTCGAGTGTAACGCTGTTTTTAACCGGGAGACAATTATGTATGTTGCAGTAGGGCAGTTTGCGGTGACGCCGGACTGGAATGAAAACGCGGACAAGTGCATCTCCCTGATGAACCAGGCGAAGCAAAAAGGGGCGGCGCTGCTGGTGCTTCCTGAAGCGTTACTGGCGCGCGATGATGGCGATCCGGACCTGTCGGTAAAGTCTGCGCAAATGCTGGAAGGGGCGTTTCTGAAACGACTGCTGGCCGAAAGCGTCGGTAACGCGCTCACCACCATTTTGACTATCCATGTTCCCTCCACGCCGGGGCGGGCGGTGAACACGCTGGTGGCGATACGTGAAGGCGCTATTGTCGCAAGCTACGCCAAACTTCATCTGTATGATGCGTTCAGCGTCCAGGAGTCGCGACTGGTCGATCCGGGGAGTGTAATTCCGCCGCTGATTGAGGTGGAGGGTTTTAAGGTTGGCCTGATGACCTGCTACGATATCCGTTTTCCGGAGCTGGCGCTGAACCTGGCACTACAGGGGGCCGAGGTGCTGGTTCTGCCCGCCGCGTGGGTCAGAGGACCGCTTAAGGAGCATCACTGGGTAACGCTACTGGCCGCACGCGCGCTGGACACCACCTGCTATGTAGTGGCTGCGGGTGAATGTGGCAATAAAAATATCGGGCAGAGCAGGGTTGTCGATCCGCTGGGAGTGACCGTAGCCGCGGCGGCGGAAGCGCCTGCTTTACTGCTGACAGAGATAACGTCAGCACGAATAACGCTTGCGCGTCAGCAATTACCTGTTCTGCGCAACCGCAGGTTTGCGCCACCGCAATTAATATGATGTTTTTTTCAACAATGCTTGATTCACCTTGTTACAGATTGCTATTGTGTGCGCGCGCCTGATGACCGTTAATACGTTCAGGTTTCTTTGGCGCTGAATGCAGCCTGTTTCATGTAAAGAAGGTATTTATGGGTGAGATTAGTATTACCAAACTGCTGGTGGTTGCCGCACTGGTCGTCCTGCTGTTCGGTACCAAGAAGTTACGCACGCTGGGTGGAGACCTGGGTGCTGCCATTAAGGGCTTTAAGAAAGCAATGAACGATGACGACGCGGCAGCGAAGAAAAGTGCCGAAGATGACATCGCAGCACAGAAGCTTTCACACAAAGAGTAATGGCAATGCTGCAAGGCTTGCATAAAAAAACCGGCTCACGAGGCCGGTTTTTTGTTTTACTGTAAATAAGTTTTACAGCTTTATTTCACTTCTTCGCCCTTCGCCTGCATATCGGCGTGATAAGAGGAGCGAACAAACGGACCGCACGCAGCGTGGGTAAAGCCCATCGCCATCGCTTCGGCTTTCATTTCATCGAACTCATCCGGACTCACGTAACGCTGTACAGGCAGGTGGTGACGGCTTGGCTGTAGATACTGCCCCAGCGTCAGCATGGTGACGCCGTGGCGGCGCAGATCGCGCATCACTTCAATGATCTCAGCGTTGGTTTCACCCAGTCCCACCATCAGGCCAGACTTGGTAGGAATATGCGGATGGGCTTCTTTAAAGCGCTCCAGCAGCTTCAGCGACCAGTTGTAATCTGCACCTGGACGCACCTGACGGTAGATACGCGGTACGTTCTCCAGGTTGTGGTTGAACACGTCTGGTGGCGTCGCGGTCAGGATATCGAGCGCGCGGTCCATACGGCCACGGAAGTCCGGCACCAGCGTCTCAATCTTAATGTTCGGGCTTTTTTCGCGGATGGCGGTAATGCAGTCAGCGAAATGCTGAGCACCGCCATCGCGCAGATCGTCACGGTCAACGGAGGTGATAACAACATAACGCAGCGCCATATCGGCAATGGTCTGCGCCAGTTTTTGCGGTTCGTTAGCGTCAGGCGCAACAGGACGGCCATGAGCAACGTCACAGAACGGACAGCGGCGGGTGCAGATGGCACCCAGAATCATAAACGTCGCGGTACCGTGATTGAAACATTCAGCAAGGTTAGGGCAGGAGGCCTCTTCACAGACAGAGTGGAGGCCATTTTTGCGCATCGCCGCTTTGATCCCCTGAATACGCGAAGAGTCAGCCGGAAGTTTAATTTTCATCCATTCCGGTTTTCTTAACAGCGCCTCGCGCTCTGTAGCCACGTTTTTAACCGGGATAAGGGCCATTTTATCGGCATCGCGGTATTTAACACCGCGTTCCATCACAATGGGTTTACTCATAGCGTGCGTGTTCCAGTTGCGAATATCGAAGGAAAGCGTTTCAATTCAAGGGAATGTTGTAATTATCAACTATTTTTGAACGAACGACAGGCAGTATATCATTTAAAGGGGCGGTAAAGCAGCCTGCCAGGTCGCCAATTTGTAAAATAGTTGTTGTTTTGTGCCTTTTGCCCCGCATGTGGCAGGGCCTTACGCTGAAAGGCGGATCAAAAAGTCTGGCGGATCACATTGATGACGTTTTCCAGCACCGGATCACGCAGGCTTAGCTTGTTGTAATGCAGTGAGATTTCAATAGATTCCGTCGTAAGTTGACTTAATGGAATGCTCTCCAGTGGCCAGCACTTTTGAAGCAAAGTGAAGAGACGCACAGGCATGATACAGAGCAAGTCGCTGCTGCCAATCAGGGCCGCGAGGGTAAACATATTGTAACTGCTAAAGCTGATCGGACGATCCGGGAAGAGTTCGTCAATACGTTGTCGCAGCGGATCCTGACCCTGTCCTTCGGACATAAATGTCGCATGTTCGTAATGGCGCAAATTTTCTGGCGTCAAAGGTGCGCTCAACGCAGGGTGAGCCTGACGACAAACGAGCGCCAGAGTGTCGGTATAAAGTACGTTATGCCCTAACGCTCTGGCCGTAAAGCTATTGCCGTCGATGATCAGGTCCGTCTGGAATTGCGCCAGCTGTGTTTCCGGATCGGTGACGGGCACGTTGCGGATAAGCAACTGTGGCGCATGCTGTTTCACCGCCTGATAGATGGCCGGCATGACCAGAACGCCCACTGAGGGAGAGGTGCCTATGGTGATAGTTCGTTGCTTATCATAACTGCCGGTGAGATCCAGCGCGCCCAGTATTGATTCCAGACCCTGGCTGATGTACTCATGCAGATGGGTAGCGTACGCGGTTGGGGTTACGCCCTGGCCTTTACGAATAAATAACGGATCGGGAAATATCGCGCGCAATTTTTGAATTGACTGGCTAATAGCAGAGGGCGTGAGATTAAGAATTTTCGCAGCATTAACGATACCTTTATGGACATATACCGCCTCAAAAATAGTCAATAAATTGAGATCAATATTACGTAAAGTCCGAAAAATTTGCGGCTTATCTTCGCCGCTGGTTTCATTCAGGCGTTTGGCTGGTAAATTAGTAGGCTCCACGCTCTTACTCCGTATCCATTCACAATATGAATGATAGTTGAATTTATTTATTATGCTTGCAGAGATTCGTAAAGTGTTTAGTAAGTTTCCATTATTTATCGAAAACAAGCAGTTGGGTGATTGTCACGCACGTTACACGAAACCCGGCGATGGTTCTATTAAGGTTCTAATTAATATGTGACGCTAATATATGGGCGACTCGAAAATATAGAATATGCGGTTTATTGTAAAGCGTAAATGCGGTAATTAAGCAGTGGCTGGTCAAATAATTGAGCCACTGCCCGAGGTGAGTTAAGCAGCAATATATTCGTAGGTGGGATTGTTAAGCAGTGCTAAAAAGTTCTTCAGAAGCACGGGCCGGATATTGTCAGGCGTGGCGGTATCGACCCACTGGCGCATTTGCGTCATTTCCATACCGGCATACCCACATGGGTTGATGCGCTGGAAGGGGGCCAAATCCATATTGATATTCAGCGCCAGCCCGTGGAACGAGCAGCCTTTGCGGATACGCAGCCCCAGCGAACAGATCTTCATCTCTCCCACATAAACGCCCGGGGCATCGGCGCGAGGGTGAGCGTCAATATCGTACTCAGCCAGCGTATTGACCACGGTTTGCTCCAGTAAGGTCACGAGCTCACGCACGCCCAGCTTTCTGCGTTTCAGGTTAAGCAGAACATACATCACCTGCTGGCCCGGGCCGTGGTAGGTCACCTGTCCACCGCGATCGCTCTGGATCACCGGGATATCGCCCGTCATCAATAAATGTTCGGCTTTTCCTGCCTGGCCTTGAGTGAACACCGGCAGGTGTTCAACCAGCCAGATTTCATCAGGCGTGGTGTCATCGCGCCTGTCGGTAAAGTCATGCATAGCCTGAGAGACAGGCTCGTAAGGCTGTAGCCCAAGATGGCGGACAAGAATTTTATCCTGGTACAAAAGGACGTCTCCGAAGACAAGGGAGAATAGGTAACGGGGAGTATATCACAGCGGGGAAGTGGGTTACCCGGCAAACCGGGTAACCGCTGAGGGACTACAGCACCATACGAACAATTTCGATATTGCCGAGCTCTTCGTACAGCGTCTCAACCTGCTCAATGTGTGTCGCAGTGATGGTGATTGAGACTGAGTGGTAGTTACCTTTGCTGCTCGGTTTGACTGATGGAGAGTAGTCGCCCGGCGCATGGCGCTGTACCACTTCAACCACCTGATCAACCAGCTCAGGTTTCGCCAGACCCATTACTTTGTAAGTAAAAGGGGTAGGGAATTCAAGCAGTTCGTTAAGTTTGGTTTTCATGTCAGCTCCGGCGTGTGTATAAAAAATAATAACTCCCGCCACGGGGCGGGAGTTTTACTGATACGTAGTATATGGGGATCAAAATCACACTTTCAAGTGTTCAATTTTTAACCAAACCAGTGATGGAACATCAGCTTAATGTAATCAATGATTTTGCCGAAGAAATTGCCTTCAGGAATTTCCTCCAGCACCACCAGCGGGCGCTGATCGATGGTTTTTCCATCCAGCTGGAAGTTGATGGTACCCACGACCTGATTCTTTTGCAGCGGGGCGTGCAGCTCGGTGGTATTCAGCACGTAGCTGGCTTTCAGATCTTTCATACGACCGCGTGGGATCGTCAGATAGAGATCTTTGTCCACACCCAGGGAAGCACGGTCGTTATCGCCAAACCAGACAGGTTCAGAGGCAAATTCTTTACCGGCTTTCAGCGGATTCACGGTTTCGAAGAAGCGGAAGCCCCAGGTCAGCAGTTTTTTACTTTCCGTTTCGCGTCCTTTAAACGTGCGGCCCCCCATCACGGCAGAGATCAGACGCATCTGGCCTTCAGTGGCAGAAGCCACCAGGTTATAGCCGGCTTTGTCGGTGTGACCAGTTTTGATGCCGTCGACGTTCAGGCTATTGTCCCACAGCAGGCCGTTACGGTTGGTCTGACGAATGCCGTTGAAGGTGAACTCTTTCTCTTTGTAGATAGAGTACTCGTTTGGCACATCGCGGATCAGCGCCTGACCGATCAGCGCCATGTCACGCGCGGAGCTGTACTGACCTTCGGCGTCCAGGCCGTGAACGGTCTGGAAGTGGCTGTTTTTCAGGCCCAGCGCAGAGACGTAGCTGTTCATCAGGCCCACAAACGCGTCCTGGCTGCCCGCTGCAAAATCGGCCATTGCCACGCAGGCGTCGTTACCGGACTGCAAGTTGATGCCACGGATAAGCTGAGAGACCGGAACCTGCATGCCTGGCTTCAGGAACATCAGCGATGAACCTTTGAACACCGGGTTGCCGGTTGCCCACGCATCGTTACCGATAGTCACCAGATCGGTTTCTTTAAATTTACCCGCTTTCATGGCCTGGCCGATAACATAGCTGGTCATCATTTTGGTCAGGCTGGCCGGGTCGCGGCGGGCATCGGCGTTCTGTTCTGCCAGAACTTTGCCGGAGTTGTAATCAATCAGGATGTAGGATTCCGCGTCGATCTGCGGAACGCCAGGGATCATGGTCTTGATGTTCAGGTCATCCGCGTGAGCTGCGGAGAACGCAGCAGCGCAAAGGGCCGTGGTCAGCGCCATGCGCTGCACAAAACGAGCAGAAAAAGTGGTCTTCATGGTCAGAACTACGACATCCGTGATGGAATTAAAAAAAGTGCCTTACTATAGCAAATGCTATACGGGCAGGCATCCGACTTTCATCATGAGAGTGTTAACGTGGTTTACACAAACTGACATTTCGGATACCACCGATTAATTACTTCGCAACAGCGATAAACGACTGGAGCTGCGCCTCGCTCTGCAAACGCTGTTGCAGGGACGCTGCCTGCGATTTGCTGGCAAACGGACCCATCTGGATACGCCATACCGCACCGTTTTGCTCAACGCGGCCTGGCACGCCAAACTGCTGGCTTAAACGCTGCTGATACTGCTCTGCACGGGCCCGATCGCTGACGGCGCCAACCTGAACCACGTAGCTGCCGCTCGCCGTCGCAGGCGCCGCAGTCTGCGTAGCAGCCGGTGCGGTCACCGGGGCGGGTTGTGTAGCGGGTGCAGCAACAACGGGCGCAGGCGCTGGGGCAGGTTCATTTGATTCAATCACGCCCGGCGCTAACGTGGTGGGTGCACCAAGGAAACCACTGCTTTTCACCGGGGCGCCTGTCGCATCTTCACTTTGTAGCGTATCGTTGCTGATGGCGTGCACTTCACCCTGCGGCTGCGCGGGCTCTGCTGGCATTGAAGCGCCCCCCATACCACCGCTTAGATCCGGGCGTGCGGGCAGGGCGTAGGTCTGTTTCGCGACCGTGGTACAGGCCGTGCCCGGGCCAGACAGCGAACCATCCTGCGCCACGATAATCGGGTCGATACGCACTTTTGTATTATTTGAGGTATTCAGACGGTCGGCTGCCGCGCGTGACAGGGAGATCACGCGATCGTTGCCGTAAGGGCCACGATCGTTGATACGTACCACGATCATCCGGCCATTCGCCAGGTTAGTGATGCGCGCATAGCTTGGAATAGGCAGTGTCGGGTGTGCCGCCGTGATCTGCATCGGATCGAAGGTTTCACCTGACGCGGTCAGATTGCTGCCTGGCTCAGCGTCATAGATGGCAGCAAAGCCGGCCTGGCTGAAACGGGAAGGATCCTGAACGATTTTATAGCTTTTACCGTCGCGCTGATAATCCTGATTCACGCTGGCGTTCAGCGGTTCATAAACGGGATCGGCACCGCTAATTTCAACAATCGGGCCATTACAGACCGCAGGCTGCGGCGGCGCGACGGTTGCCTGTTGCTGACCATCATCACTTGTACAGGCGGCAAGTAAACTTGCTGCGATGCAGATCCCCAGCCACTGCTTACGCATTGCGATCCCCTTATTTTTATACGCTTTTGGACAACATTTTCCTGTGGGTATGGATCGACATGACGATACCAAACCCGGCCATCAACACGATCAGTGCCGAGCCCCCGTAACTCACCAGCGGCAGCGGTACACCAACAACCGGCAGAATACCACTCACCATACCAATATTTACGAAGACATAAACGAACAAAATCAACATTAATCCACCCGCCATAACCCGGCCAAAGGTGGTCTGCGCGCGTGCGGCAATGTAGAGCCCACGCATGATCAACAGCACGTAGAGCGCAAGCAGAACCAGGATGCCAACCAGCCCTAACTCCTCAGCCAGAACGGCAAAGATAAAGTCGGTGTGGCGTTCCGGTAAAAATTCGAGCTGCGACTGAGTCCCGTGCAGCCAGCCTTTTCCGCGCAGGCCGCCGGAGCCAATCGCAATCTTCGACTGAATAATATGATAGCCTGCGCCCAGCGGATCGGTCTCGGGATCGAGCAGCATCATCACGCGCTGGCGCTGGTAATCATGCATCAGGAAGAACCAGAGAATAGGAATAAAGGCAGCCAGCAGGACCACCGCGATGCCGATCAGACGCCAGCTCAGGCCGGACAGGAACAGGACGAACAGGCCGGAGAGGGCGATGAGAATCGAGGTACCGAGGTCAGGCTGTGCGGCCACGAGCAGCGTCGGCAGGAAAATTAGCACCAGCGCAATGGCGGTATTCTTCAACGACGGCGGGCAGACGTCGCGGTTAATGAAGCGCGCCACCATCAGCGGAACGGCGATTTTGGCGATTTCTGACGGCTGGAAGCGGACAATCCCCAGATCCAGCCAGCGTTGCGCCCCCTTCGAGATAGCACCGAACGCATCTACTGCCACCAGCAAAATGATACAGAAAATATAGAGATAGGGCGCCCAGCCCTCATACACGCGCGGTGGTATTTGCGCCATCACCACCATAATGACCAGACCCATGGCGATCTGGCCAACTTTACGCTCCATCATGCCGATATCCTGGCCGCTGGCGCTCCAGATAACGAGGGCGCTGTACACCAGCAGAGCCAGCAGGATCAGCAGCATGGCAGGGTCGATGTGGATCTTATCCCACAGCGATTTTTTATTCGGATTATC
>NZ_JABMCU010000240.1:0-5635 GCF_013179605.1 Enterobacter sp. CM29
AGCAAGGAACATAAAGTGAACGGAATGACCACCACCGCCGTATGTTCCCCTCACCCTAACCCTCTCCCCGGAGGGGCGAGGGGATTGCTCAGTGCTCGCATTAATTTGTGGGGAACCCTCAGCCCACCGGGAGAGGGGATAAGGACAACATCACATCTCGATCTCTATATCGCCTTTTGCCCGGCAGCAGCAGGGCAAAATTTCCCCTTCACTGATAAAGGCCAGCGGTTCGGTCAGCCAGTCTACCTGGCCTGCGACCAGACGGCAGCGGCAGGAGCCGCAGTAGCCTTCACGACACTGGTACTCGACTTCTACCTGATGCGCTTCAAGCGCCACCAGCAGAGAAGGGTGCTCTTCCTGGCACAACACCTCTGTACCCGAAAGGCTCAGCGTTACGCGGCTCATCAGAGCTGGAAATCGCTCAGGTCGTCGGTGTTGACTTCAGAATCAATCTGACCGACCAGGTAAGAACTCACTTCCACTTCCTGCGGCGCGACCTGCACGTTATCGGACACCAGCCAGGTGTTGATCCACGGGATTGGGTTAGAGCGCGTCTGGAACGGCAGGTCGAGACCGACGGCCTGCATGCGGATGTTGGTGATGTACTCAACGTACTGGCACAGAATGTCTTTGTTCAGGCCAATCATGGAGCCGTCGCGGAACAGGTAGTCTGCCCACTCTTTCTCCTGCTGGGCCGCCAGCACGAACAGGTCGTAGCATTCCTGTTTGCACTCTTCCGCAATTTCCGCCATCTCCGGATCGTCTGCACCGCTGCGCAGCAGGTTCAGCATATGCTGAGTCCCGGTCAGGTGCAGGGCTTCGTCACGGGCAATCAGACGGATAATTTTGGCGTTGCCTTCCATCAGTTTGCGCTCGGCAAACGCGAAGGAGCAGGCGAAGCTCACGTAGAAGCGGATTGCTTCCAGGGCGTTGACGCTCATCAGGCACAGATAGAGCTGTTTTTTCAGGGTCCGCAGGTTTACGGTGACGGTTTTACCGTTCACGTTGTGCGTACCTTCGCCCAGCAGATGCCAGTAGCTGGTCATCTCGATCAGTTCGTCATAGTAGTGCGCAATGCCTTCGGCGCGCTTCTGGATCTGTTCGTTGGTGACGATATCATCAAACACCACCGCCGGATCGTTAACGATGTTGCGGATGATGTGGGTGTAAGAGCGGGAGTGGATCGTCTCGGAGAACGCCCAGGTCTCAACCCAGGTTTCCAGCTCAGGAATCGAGATCAGCGGCAGCAGCGCCACGTTCGGACTACGACCCTGAATGGAGTCCAGCAGCGTCTGGTATTTCAGGTTGCTGAGGAAGATGTGCTTTTCGTGTTCCGGCAGCGCCTGGAAATCGATACGGTCGCGGGAAACGTCAACTTCTTCCGGACGCCAGAAGAAAGAGAGTTGCTTTTCAATCAGCTTTTCGAAGATGTCATATTTTTGCTGATCGTAGCGTGCCACGTTGACCGGCTGGCCGAAGAACATCGGCTCTTTGAGCTGGTCGTTTTTCGTCTGTGAAAAGGTGGTATATGCCATTGCGGTGAGTCCTGTGGTGTTATTTCCCCTCACCCCGGCCCTCTCCCACAGGGAGAGGGGGAAAGAGTTCCCTCTCCCTGTGGGAGAGGGTTAGGGTGAGGGAATTTATTAGATCTTACATGCGCCGCTTTCGCAGCCATCGTCCTGAATTGACGGCGCCAGGTCGTCCTGGGCGTCTTCCGCACCATCACGGGTGTTGTGATAGTACAGCGTTTTCACGCCAAATTTGTAGGCGGTGAGCAGGTCTTTCAGCAGTTGCTGCATCGGAACCTTGCCTGACGGGAAGCGCGTCGGGTCGTAGTTGGTATTGGCAGAGATCGACTGGTCGATAAACTTCTGCATGATACCCACCAGTTGCAGGTAGCCATCGTTGTTTGGCATTTCCCACAGCAGTTCGTAGTTGTTGCCCAGCGTTTCGTAATCCGGTACCACCTGACGCAGCACGCCGTCTTTCGACGCTTTGATGCTGACGTGGCCGCGCGGTGGCTCAATACCGTTGGTGGCGTTGGAGATCTGCGAAGAGGTCTCGGACGGCATCAGGGCAGAGAGCGTGGAGTTACGCAGGCCGTGAGTTTTAATGGACTCGCGCAGGCCTTCCCAGTCGAGGTGCAGCGGCTCGCTGACAATCGCATCCAGGTCTTTTTTGTAGGTGTCGATCGGCAAAATGCCTTTCGCGTAGGTGGTTTCATTGAACCACGGGCACGCGCCTTGCTCTTTCGCCAGCTCGTTGGAGGCTTTCATCAGGTAGTACTGAATGGCTTCGAACGTCTGGTGCGTCAGATTGTTGGCGCTGCCGTCGGAGTAACGCTTGCCGTTTTTCGCCAGCCAGTAGGCGAAGTTGATCACGCCGATACCTAAAGTGCGACGGCCCATTGCGCCGCGTTTTGCCGCCGGGATTGGGTAATCCTGGTAGTCCAGCAGGGCGTCGAGCGCACGAACCGCCAGCACGGCCAGCTCTTCCAGCTCGTCCAGGCTCTTAATCGCACCCAGGTTGAACGCAGAGAGCGTACACAGGGCGATTTCACCATTTTCATCGTTCACATCGTCCAGCGGTTTGGTCGGCAGGGCGATCTCCAGGCACAGGTTGGACTGGCGCACTGGCGCAACCACCGGATCGAACGGGCTGTGGGTGTTGCAGTGGTCAACGTTCTGGATGTAGATACGGCCGGTAGAGGCACGTTCCTGCATCATCAGGGAGAACAGATCGACCGCCTTCACGCGCTGCTTGCGGATGCTGTCGTCTTTTTCGTATTTGGTGTACAGACGCTCGAATTCGTCCTGATCGGCGAAGAACGCGTCGTACAGACCCGGGACGTCGGATGGGCTGAACAGGGTGATATCTTCACCTTTCAGCAGGCGGGTGTACATCAGCTTGTTGATCTGCACGCCGTAGTCCATGTGACGCACGCGGTTGCCTTCCACGCCGCGGTTGTTCTTCAGAACCAGCAGGCTTTCCACTTCCAGGTGCCACATTGGGTAGAACAGGGTGGCAGCGCCACCGCGCACGCCGCCCTGAGAGCAGGATTTTACTGCCGTCTGGAAGTGCTTGTAGAACGGGATACAGCCGGTGTGGAACGCTTCACCGCCGCGGATCGGGCTGCCCAGCGCACGGATACGACCAGCGTTGATGCCGATACCAGCACGCTGGGAGACGTATTTTACGATGGCGCTGGAGGTCGCGTTGATGGAATCCAGGCTGTCACCACACTCGATCAGTACGCAGGAGCTGAACTGACGGGTAGGGGTACGCACGCCAGACATGATTGGCGTAGGCAGAGAAATCTTGAACGTAGAGACCGCATCGTAGAAACGCTTCACGTAGTCCAGACGGGTTTCACGTGGATAATTAGAGAACAGGCAGGCGGCCACCAGAATATAGAGGAACTGGGCGCTCTCGTAGATTTCGCCCGTCACACGGTTCTGAACCAGGTATTTGCCTTCGAGCTGCTTCACCGCCGCGTAGGAGAAGTTCATGTCGCGCCAGTGATCGATAAACCCGTTCATCTGCTCGAACTCTTCTTCCGTATAGTCTTCCAGCAGATGCGTGTCGTATTTGCCCAGCTCAACCATTTTCACTACGTGATCGTAAAGCTTCGGCGGCTCGAACTGGCCGTAGGCTTTCTTACGCAGGTGGAAAATCGCCAGACGCGCAGCGAGGTACTGATAATCCGGTGCGTCGCGGGAGATCAGATCTGCCGCTGCTTTGATAATGGTTTCGTGGATATCAGACGTTTTGATGCCGTCGTAGAACTGAATGTGAGAACGCAGTTCGACCTGGGATATAGATACGTTGTTCAGTCCTTCTGCTGCCCAGTCGAGAACTCGATGGATTTTGTCCAGATTGATACGCTCGGTAGTACCGTCGCGCTTTGTCACCAGCAGACTCTGATTCATGTGGGTTTTTACCTGTCCGTGAAATAAAAAAATATCCCCCGCTTATCCACAGAACCGCCTTGTGACTAACTCTGTGGATAAATACTACATATAGGGGTTTTGCGATAAGAAGAACGCTATATGGTGAGTATTCTAGTATCGAATCTTTTCAGCACAAGGGTTGATTTTGACGTTAAATTGAGGTTGTGAAAGGGTAAAAAAGGCTAAGTCCTCGTACCGTAAGGCCTGGAAGAGATGTCAATATTCCAGAAAAAAAATTCAAAATTTGATCGAGTGCTGATTTCTTCAACGGGAGGTCAGAATTGCGCAACATGATGTCGCGCAATCTTTATAAGAATAACGAATGACGTTAGTCGTTTTTGGCGGTTGTGTGCAACATATAGTTAACATCCACGCCCGGGGCAAGTTTGAATTTATCCGTCAGAGGATTGTAGTGCAGACCCGTCATGTGCTGCTCCTTAAGCCATGTCTGGTCAACCCAGCCCAGCAGTTCGGCAGGCTTGATGAACTTCTTCACGTCGTGCGTCCCTTTCGGCACCATGCGCAGCACATATTCCGCGCCTACCACGGCCATCAGCCAGGCTTTGCCGTTGCGGTTGATGGTCGAGAAGAAGACCTGTCCACCCGGTTTCACCAGTTTTGCACAGGCGCTGACGACCGACTGCGGATCGGGAACGTGCTCCAGCATCTCCATGCAGGTCACCACGTCATACTGGTGCGCATGTTTAGCCGCGTGCTCTTCCACGGTTTCCTGGACATATTCTACCTGTACGCCGGACTCCAGCGCATGAAGACGCGCAACCTGTAGAGGTTCGAAGCCCATGTCCAGACCGGTGACGGTGGCCCCTTCGCGCGCCATGCTTTCCGCCAGGATGCCGCCGCCGCAGCCGACGTCGAGCACTTTCTTACCGAACAGACCGCCGGAACGCTCCGCGATATAGCCCAGACGTAGCGGGTTAATACGATGCAGAGGTTTGAACTCACCTTCGAGATCCCACCAGCGGGACGCCACCGCTTCAAATTTGGCAATCTCTTCGTGGTCAACGTTGTGAGCCACCGGGGATTTTTCGGCATTCATGGGCGCTTTTACTCCTTATTTAGCAAGACAAATGAGTATATCAGGCAATCCCTGTGAATAAAGCGTATAGGTTTACCTGTATCACCGCGGCTGTGTTATAATTTGCGACCTTTGAATCCGGGATACAGTAGAGGGATAGCGGTTAGATGAGCGACCTTGCGAGAGAAATTACACCGGTTAACATCGAGGAAGAGCTGAAAAGCTCCTATCTGGACTATGCGATGTCGGTCATTGTTGGCCGTGCGCTGCCGGACGTCCGCGATGGCCTGAAGCCGGTACACCGTCGCGTACTATACGCCATGAACGTATTGGGCAATGACTGGAATAAAGCCTACAAAAAATCTGCCCGTGTCGTTGGTGACGTAATCGGTAAATACCATCCCCATGGTGATTCCGCGGTGTACGACACCATTGTCCGTATGGCGCAGCCTTTCTCGCTGCGTTACATGCTGGTAGATGGTCAGGGTAACTTTGGTTCTATCGACGGCGACTCCGCCGCGGCAATGCGTTATACGGAAATCCGTCTGGCGAAGATTGCCCATGAGCTGATGGCTGACCTGGAAAAAGAGACGGTTGATTTCGTTGATAACTACGACGGCACGGAAAAAATTCCTGACGTTATGCCAAC
>NZ_JABMCU010000241.1:0-5581 GCF_013179605.1 Enterobacter sp. CM29
GCGTCAGACCGTGGCTAACGTGCAGCAGACCGTGGCAACAATGAACCAGATGGCGGCGTCGGTGCAGAGTAACTCTGAGACCGCAGCCGAAGTCGACAAGCTGTCGATGGCTGCCAGCAGCGCGGCCACGCAGGGCGGCACCGTGATGCAGACCGTGGTGAAAACCATGGATGACATTGCCGACAGTACCCAGCGCATTGGCTCTATTACCTCGCTTATCAATGACATCGCCTTCCAGACCAATATTCTGGCGCTGAACGCCGCGGTTGAGGCGGCACGCGCGGGCGAACAGGGGAAAGGCTTTGCGGTGGTGGCGGGCGAAGTGCGTCATCTTGCCAGCCGCAGCGCGAACGCGGCTAACGATATTCGCAAGCTGATCGACGCCAGCGCCAGCAAAGTGCAGTCGGGCGCCGATCAGGTCCACGCCGCGGGACGTACCATGGATGATATTGTCGAGCAGGTGAAAAACGTCACGCAGCTTATCGCGCAGATCAGCCACTCCACCTCCGAGCAGGCTACAGGCCTGACAGAGCTGACCCGTGCCGTGGCAGAACTGGACAGCATTACGCAGAAAAATGCTGACCTGGTCGAAGAGAGCGCGCAGATTTCCGCGATGGTTAAGCACCGGGCCGGACGTCTTGAAGATGCGGTTACCGTGCTGCATTAAGAAATGCATGCTTCGATAAAGCCGTTTATTCCTCCGGGGTAAACGGCTTTTTTGTTTTTCAGAATAAGTTATGTTGTTAATGAAATATTAAGTAACTAAAAAAAGCACCCGATTTTTAATTGCTACGCCCCGGATTTATTGAAAGTGAGAAATAAAAAAACGATCAAAGTCATAAAGTTAGCGAGTTTCCTACCGATAACAGCGATCGTCTGAGAAATAATCACATCGATGGGGTAAATATGTTCATACATAACGTAAAGATCGGCACGAAATTATTTCTGGCGTTTGGATTATTTATTGTCCTGATGGTCGTCAGCGCAAGCTTGTCTCTGATGAGCCTGAATCGGGCAAACAATGGAATGCAAACCATTCTTACCAGCGACTATCCAACTACGATAAAAGCGAACCAGTTAATCGACAACTTCCAGGAATTTATCAGCACGCAGCAGCTCATGCTGCTGGACGAACAGGGAACGTACACGACGCAATCAGAACAGCGTCTGAAGGCGATAAGCGAGCGCATCACCGCAATCCTGAGCGAGCTGGACAACGCTCTCAAGGATAAAAAATCCCAACAGGTGCTGGCGGACATCCACGGCGTACGCCAGCAATATCTTGACTCGCGCTACCGCATTTTGCAGGCCGTGCAGAATAACGACCGTGCGGGCGCGATAAACGAGATGATGACCAACACCCTGGACCTGCAACAGTCTTATAAAGCGAAAGTGCAGGCGCTGATTGCGATCCAGGATCATGAAATGCAGAGTGCGGGCGAGCAGGTGGAAGGCGATTTCCGCACTAATCGTCTGCTGCTGATCCTGATTACGCTTTTCAGCGTCGCGGCAGCCAGCCTGACTGGCTGGTTCATTGTGCGATCCATTACCCGCCCGCTGAACGACGCGGTGAATTTTGCGGAGGCCATCGCCGATGGCGATCTCACCGGCAGCATTACCTCGCACGGTAAAGATGAAACCGGACTGCTCCTCACCGCATTGATGGAGATGAAAACGCGCCTGCTGGAGATTGTGCAGCAGGTGCAAACCGGATCGGAAAACATCTCCAGCGCCGCCGCGCAGATTGTCGCAGGCAACCAGGATCTGGCTGCCCGCACGGAGGAGCAGGCCAGTTCCGTTGAACAGACGGCCGCGTCGATGGAGCAGATTACCGCCACGGTGAAGAACACCGCGTCCCACACCGGAGAAGCGACGAACCTGTCTGCCGATGCGGCTGCCGTGGTCAAAAACAACGGCGAGATGATGAAGCAGGTCACCAGCAAAATGCGCCTGATTAACGAAACATCGAACAGGATGTCCGACATTATCGACCTGATCGACGCCATTGCCTTCCAGACCAACATTCTGGCGCTGAACGCGGCGGTCGAAGCGGCGCGCGCAGGTGAGCATGGTCGCGGCTTTGCGGTGGTGGCGGGTGAGGTACGCCAGCTCGCGCAGAAAAGTGCAACATCTGCGAGTGAGATCCGCCAGCTGATTGAAAGCTCCACAAGCCAGACGCAGGACGGCATGAACCTTGTGGAGAAAGCCAGCGGGCTTATCAACGGCATGGTCGGCAACGTGGAAGAGATGGACGTCATCCTGCGTGAAATTCGCCAGGCCAGCCACGAACAGACGGAAGGTATCTCGCAGATCAACAGCGCGATTGGCCTGATAGACGCCACCACCCAGCAGAACTCCGCGCTGGTGGAGGAGTCCGTTGCGGCGGCGGCATCCCTTAACGAACAGGCGATGCACCTGAAAGAGCTGGTTCGCGTGTTCCGCGTGAGCGACGGCGTGCTGGCTTAATCCAGCTGGGAGATCTCCAGTGCCGCGCGGTCAATCACGCCGATAATCTGTTTTAACTGTGCGTCGCTGAGTTCTCCCTGATTAACCTTCAGATCCAGAACCGCTTTGAAGTTATCCAGCGCCCGCTTCATCTGTGGGTTTTTGCGCAGCTGGAACCCGACGGAGCGCGCCTTGATACGCGTCTGGATCTGCTCCAGCTGTTCCCGATTGTCATCCAGCCATTGCTGCCCGGCGGCGTTAATTGCAATCCGCTTACGGCCGTTCTCTTCTTCGGTAATGGTGATCAGCGCCTGATCCTGCAAGTAATCCAGCGTCGGGTAGATCACGCCAGGGCTTGGCGTGTAATGTCCCTGCGTCAGGTTCTCGATCTCTTTAATCAGCTCATAACCATGGCTCGCGTTGCGGGTCAGGATATCCAGGATCACCAGCCGCAAATCACCATGGCCAAAAAATCGTGGCCGGCGTCCGCCGCCGTCGTGTTCGTGTCGCATGTTTCTTCCTCAATTTGATATATCTAAACTATATCTAAGATATATTCAGATGCAATCTAAAAGATCTTGATTTCTGAGTTAATAGCAATCATTATCATTAAAAATTCATTCCGATATATCGTATTCACCTGAGAAGGGCATCAACATGGCATCTACCCGTTACCCTCAACGTGTCCGCAATGACCTGCGTTTTCGTGAGCTGAACGTGATGCGAACTGAGCGAGTCAGCGCAGGATTTCAGCGCATTGTACTAGGCGGCGAGGCGCTGGAGGGCTTTAGCTCTCGCGGCTTTGACGACCATACCAAAGTCTTTTTCCCGGCACCGGGCACCCCTTTCGTGCCGCCTGTGGTGACCGATGAAGGCATCGACTGGGGCGACGGGGTGCGTCCGCAGGCGCGTGACTACACCCCGCTGTACGATGACGAAAAACACGAGCTGGCGCTCGATTTTTTCGTGCATGATGGCGGCATTGCCAGCAACTGGGCGGTAGAGGCGAAGGTGGGCGACAAGCTGACCATCGGCGGTCCGCGTGGTTCGCTGGTGGTGCCGGAAGATTACGCCTGGCAGTTGTACGTGTGCGACGAGTCGGGTATGCCCGCGCTGCGTCGCCGTTTAGAAAGCATCGCAAAACTGCCTGTTCCCCCGGCGATCCACGCCATCGTCACCGTGGGCGATGCGGCGTACCAGGACTATCTGGCGCACCTGAGCGGGTTCAACATCACCTGGGTTATCGGCCACAACGAGCAGGCGGTAGCCGACCATCTTGCAGCGCTGGCCGTGCCGGAAGAGGATTACTTTATCTGGCTGACCGGAGAGGGGAAGGTGGTGAAACGCCTGAGCCGTCAGTTTGAAACCGACGCAATTGACCCACAGCTGGTACGTGCCAGTGCGTACTGGCACGCCAAATAATCAGGCTGCGGGATCCAGCTGCGCTTCGCTCACCTGATGTTCGAGCGAGGCGCATACCTCTCTCAGCGCTTTCTCCTGCTGGGCAAAGTAGGCTTCCATATTGCTGAGCGACGAGACGAGCAGCCAGGACTCTTCCTTCTCCAGCTCTGCCAGCTCGTTCACCAGGGTGTCGATTTGCTCACGCACCTGCGCCATTTTTTTGCGAATACGTTCCAGGTCGTTCAGCCTGTCGCTCGCCATCATCGGTTCAAACCCTTGTTGCAGACGGGCGACCAGCGAGCGAATGGCCTTCACGTCGCCGCGCTGTTTGGCCTGGTTGAGTTGCACCATCATCCTGTTGGCTTCCTCTTTTAAATCATCGGCAACCAGATCCGGGTGGCATAGCTTGCTCGCCTGACGCCAGAGCCGCTTCAGCTCGTTCCGATCCTCTTCAGAGAGAGCCTTGCCTTTACCCAGGCGCACTTCGGCATCATGATGCTGTTCGCGATACTTTTTGTACTCTTCGTTGGCCTCATCGCGCGCCTGACGTGCTGGTTCTTCTTCACGCGTTAAACCGGTCTCCAGCTCCATCGCTTCGGCCAGTAGGTTGGCAATCAGATTACTTTGCTGCTGAAGATGCTTGCGCGCCTCTGCCGCCTGAACGGAATCCGCAGGCAGATCTCGCCAGCGCCGGGTGAGCGTTGTCAGAACCTCTACGGCCTGCGCCATATAGCCCTGGCAGCGGCGGTAATCCTCTTCCCGACGACGCGTCTCCGCCTGCTGACGACGCAGGTTAAGCTCCGCCAGCGTTTTACGCAGGGCGAGGATCTGCTGCATCAACGGCCCGAGGCGGGAGAAATAGAGATCGTTGAATTCATCAAGCTGCTGTACCCGGGCGTTACGGCGATCAATCAGATCGCGCAAGCGCTCTTCCAGAGCTTTCAGCTCCAGCTTGCTGGCCGCCAGCTGCGGGTCACGCCACGGGGTAACGGCGCGCTGGCTTTGCAGCCAGGCGGTGATAGCGCGAAGGGCTGCGGTGTAATTTTTCTGCTCAAGCGCCGCGACGATGGACAGGAGATTATCGTCAAAGGCTTCCTCTTTGAGACGTTTCAACTGGCTCCGGATGATGTCGTCATCTTCCAGCTCAATGGCATTTTTAATGATTTCTAGCCGTTTGATCGGTGTGCTCATGATGCCTTTCGCTCTGGCGCTTAAGTATTTGAGTTAAGGTTAGTTGTTGTAAAAGCTACTGGAAATAATACACACGGATGATGATCGGCGCGATGGGGGATTTCTTTAGTTTTTAGGGTTTGTGAAAGAGTGAGAGTTGTTGAATCTTCCTTCTGGAACGGGGAGCACGGGGTTAAATGTGACCTTAGAGTTCACTTTTGAATGCGTGAGCCGAGAAACTCGAAAATTTGGGGTTCTGGAGGCTGCAGCGGCAGCGGTACGCCGCAATAACTGCCAGAGAATGCTTAACAGCATTAAGCATGATTAAAATACCCCAAATGTATAAAAAGTGCGGAGAGCTGGCACCAGGTGATCGCGCGGGATGTTGCCATTGAGGGGAGGCTACGTGCTGGCAAACCGAGGGGGCGAAAGAATTGGCACTAAAAACAATACAGGGCGGATTAACCGCCCTTTTTTTACGCTGTAACCCGCTCGTTCCACGCGTCCGAGTATTGGATGTTCCCATCGCAATACTTCCAGGTGATCCGCTCATAGCGGAGCTGTA
>NZ_JABMCU010000242.1:0-5580 GCF_013179605.1 Enterobacter sp. CM29
GCCTAACCGTCAGAAACGCATTTATCACTCGGGTGAAACCGAGGACGGCTCCTGGTTCCTGCGCTGGCTAAGAGACAATTTCGGCGAAGCACCAACGGCAGCGGTGGGGTATTCGCTGGGCGGGAATATGCTGGCCTGCCTGCTGGCGAAGGAGAGCGACGCCGTACCGCTGGATGCGGCGGTGATTGTCTCTGCGCCCTTTATGCTGGAGCAGTGCAGTTATCATATGGAAAAGGGGTTTTCGCGGGTCTATCAGCGTTATCTGCTCAACCTGCTGAAAGCCAACGCCGCACGTAAACTTAAGGCCTATCCGGATACGCTGCCTGTGACGCTGCAACAGCTCAAACGCGTGAAGCGTCTGCGCGAGTTTGATGATTTGATCACCTCGAAAATTCACGGCTTTGCCGATGCGATTGACTATTACCGTCAGTGCAGCGCCATGCCTTTACTGAATCAAATCACGAAACCCACGCTGATTATCCACGCCAAAGACGATCCGTTTATGGATCATCACTCGATCCCCGCCCCTGACTATCTGCCGGATAACGTGGAGTATCAGCTCACCGAGTTCGGCGGGCACGTGGGCTTTGTTGGCGGCACGCTGCGTCGGCCAAAAATGTGGCTTGAGACGCGTATACCCGACTGGTTAACGGCCTATCTGGACGGTAAAAAATGATTATTCCCTGGCAGGATCTCTCTCCCGACACGCTCGATAATCTGATTGAAAGCTTTGTCTTGCGCGAAGGCACCGATTATGGTGAACATGAACGTTCGCTTGAACAAAAGGTCAGCGATGTGAAGCGCCAGCTTAAAAGCGGCGACGTGGTGCTGGTATGGTCCGAACTGCATGAGACGGTGAATATCATGCCCCGCAACGCGTTTCATGGCTGATCTTACACTTTTCCAGTCAGGGAGTTGCTATGTCTGCCAGACATCCGGTTATTGCCGTTACGGGTTCGAGTGGGGCGGGAACCACTACCACCAGCCTCGCCTTCCGCAAGATTTTCGCCCAGCTTAACTTACGGGCGGCAGAGGTAGAGGGCGACAGCTTTCACCGCTACACGCGCCCGGAGATGGATATGGCCATCCGCAAGGCGCGCGATCTGGGTAAACACATCAGCTATTTTGGCCCGGAGGCCAATGACTTCGGCCTGCTGGAGCAAACCTTCCGTGAATACGGGCAGAGCGGCACCGGGCAGTCCCGCAAGTATCTCCATACCTACGATGAAGCCGTGCCCTGGAACCAGGTCCCCGGCACGTTCACGCCCTGGCAGCCGCTGCCGGAACCGACTGACGTGCTGTTTTACGAAGGATTGCACGGCGGCGTGGTGACGCCTCAGCACGACGTGGCGCGCCATGTGGATTTGCTGGTGGGAGTGGTGCCGATTGTTAACCTTGAGTGGATCCAGAAGCTGACGCGTGACATGAGCGAGCGCGGCCATTCGCGAGAGGCGGTAATGGATTCGGTGGTGCGCTCCATGGAAGATTACATCAACTTCCTGACGCCGCAGTTCTCCCGAACCCACATTAACTTCCAGCGCGTCCCCACCGTGGACACCTCCAACCCGTTCGCCGCAAAAAGCATCCCTTCCCTGGACGAGAGCTTTGTGGTGATCCACTTCCGCAACCTGGAAGGCATTGATTACCCCTGGCTGCTGGCGATGCTACAAGGTTCGTTTATTTCGCACATGAATACGTTAGTGGTACCGGGCGGAAAAATGGGGCTGGCGATGGAGCTGATCATGACGCCGCTGGTCAAGCGGCTGATGGAAGGAAAGCAAATCGCGTGAGTTGTTTTGCCCGGTGGCGCTGCGCTTACCGGGCCTACGGGCGTGCTTTTGTAGGGCGGGTAAGCGAAGCGCCACCCGCCAAAAATTAAGCCTCGATCACTTCATACGAATGGGTGATGTTTACCGCTTTCTCCAGCATTAGCGCCACAGAGCAGTATTTCTCCGCAGACAGGTCAACCGCACGCGAGACCGCCGCATCCTTCAGTTCTTTGCCGGTGACGATAAAGTGCAGATTAATATGCGTGAACAGACGTGGCGCCTCTTCGCGACGTTCTGACGTCAGCTTCACTTCACAATCGGTCACGTCATGACGGCCTTTTTGCAGGATCGACACCACGTCGATCGCACTGCATCCACCTGCCGCCATCAGCACCATTTCCATCGGGCTGGGGGCTTTATCGCCGGAGTTGCCATCCATCAAAACCTGGTGCCCGGAAGCAGACTCGCCCAGGAACGTTAACCCTTCAACCCATTTCACACGCGCTTGCATATTCACTCACTCCAACGTTGCATTTTTTATGACAGATTACGTGTACGTTACATTTCTCGCAACGGAAGGCGACCTGCGTCATGCTGAAGCGAGACACCAGGAGACACGCGGCGAAAGCTATGCTAAAACACTCTGGATGCTACAGTAATACATTGACGTTACACATGTATGCAGAGGACATCAAACTTTACTGGCTGCGAAACGTTACGACAGCCGACTTCCCAGGTATGGGTAAGAATTCGATTGCAACCCCAGAGTCCGGATGCATCTTATGACTCTGGTGACAGCTTATAACAGAGGATAACAGCGCATGGTGCTTGGCAAACCGCAAACAGACCCGACTCTCGAATGGTTCTTGTCTCATTGCCACATTCATAAGTACCCATCAAAGAGCACGCTGATTCACCAGGGTGAAAAAGCGGAAACGTTGTATTACATCGTTAAAGGCTCGGTGGCCGTGCTGATCAAAGATGAAGAAGGGAAAGAGATGATCCTTTCTTATCTGAACCAGGGCGATTTTATCGGTGAACTGGGCCTGTTTGAAGAAGGCCAGGAACGTAGCGCCTGGGTTCGTGCAAAAACAGCATGTGAAGTGGCTGAAATTTCTTACAAGAAATTCCGTCAGCTGATTCAGGTCAACCCTGACATCCTGATGCGTCTTTCTTCCCAGATGGCACGCCGTCTGCAAGTGACCTCTGAGAAGGTGGGTAACCTCGCCTTCCTGGACGTGACCGGTCGTATCGCGCAGACTCTGTTGAACCTGGCGAAACAGCCAGACGCCATGACCCACCCTGACGGTATGCAAATTAAAATTACCCGCCAGGAAATCGGTCAGATCGTCGGCTGCTCCCGTGAAACAGTGGGCCGTATCCTGAAGATGCTGGAAGATCAAAACCTGATCTCCGCCCACGGTAAAACCATCGTGGTTTACGGGACCCGTTAATTCCGGTAAAACGGCGTGCCGCCGCAGGGTGGCACGCCGTTTTTGTCTCTACTCCTTATGTGGCGCAGGCTGATCTATCACCCGGAAGTTAACTACGCACTGCGACAAACGCTGGTGTTGTGTCTTCCCGTGGCCGTGGGCCTGATCCTCGGACATCTTCAGCAAGGCCTGCTGTTTTCCCTCGTGCCCGCCTGTTGCAACATTGCCGGTCTGGACACCCCGCATAAACGCTTTTTCAAACGCCTGATTATTGGCGGCTGCCTGTTTGCCGGCTGTAGCCTTGCCGTGCAACTCTTACTGGCCCGCGACATTCCTCTGCCGCTGATCCTGACCGTGCTGGCGATGACGCTTGGCGTAACCGCTGAAATCAGCTCGCTGCACGCCCGCCTGCTTCCTGCGTCGCTGATTGCCGCCATCTTCACCTTAAGCCTTGCGGGCAATATGCCGGTGTGGGAGCCATTGCTGATCTACGCCCTCGGCACGCTGTGGTACGGGCTGTTTAACTGGTTCTGGTTCTGGTTGTGGCGGGAACAGCCGCTTCGCGAATCCCTGAGCCTGCTCTACGTGCAGCTTGCTGAATACTGTGAAGCAAAATACACCCTGCTCACGCAACATACCGACCCGGAAAAATCCCTGCCGCCGCTGCTGGCACGCCAGCAAAAAGTGGTGGATCTGATCAGCCAGTGCTATCAGCAGTTGCACATGCTTGCCGCCAACAAAAATCATGAATATAAGCGGCTGCTGCGTACCTTCCAGGTCGGGCTGGATTTGCAGGAGCATATTTCCGTCAGCCTTCATAATCCGGAAGAGGTGCAAAAGCTGGTGGAGCGCAGCCATGCGGAAGCGGTGATCCGCTGGAACGCGCAGACCGTCGCGGCGCGCCTGCGGGTGCTGGCTGACGATATCCTCTATCACCGCTATCCGACGCGCTTTAACATGGACAAACAGCTCGGCGCGCTGGAAAAGATTGCGCGTCAGCACGCGGATAACCCGGTCGGGCAGTTTGCCGCCTGGCATTTCAGCCGCATCGCCCGGGTGTTGCGCACCCAGCGCCCGCTTTATGCCCGGGACCTGATGGCCGATAAGCAAAAACGACTGCCGTTGCTGCCTGCGCTCAAAAGCTACCTGTCGCTGAAGTCTTCCGCCCTGCGCAACGCCGCAAGAATTAGCGTCATGCTCAGCATCGCCAGCCTGATGGGAATGGCCCTGCACCTGCCGAAACCCTACTGGATCTTAATGACCGTGCTGTTTGTCACCCAGAACGGCTATGGCGCCACGCGGGTGCGCATTCTGCATCGGGCGGGCGGCACGATGGCGGGGCTGATTATCGCGGGCGTAACGTTGCACTTCCACGTGCCGGAAGGGTATACGCTGGTCGGCATGCTGGCGATTACGATGGTGAGTTATCTGATCATCCGTAAAAACTACGGCTGGGCGACGGTGGGCTTTACGGTAACGGCGGTGTACACCCTGCAGTTGCTTACGCTCAACGCCGATCAGTTAATTATTGCCCGCCTGGTCGATACCCTGATTGGCTGCCTGATCGCCTTTGGCGGCATGGTCTGGCTGTGGCCGCAGTGGCAAAGTGGATTACTGAGGCAAAACGCCCACGACGCGCTGGAGGCGGATCAGCAGGCCATTCGCCTGATCCTGAGCGACGACCCGCAGCCGTCTCCGCTGGCCTACGAGCGCATGAAGGTCAACCAGGCGCATAATGCCCTGTTCAACTCCCTTAACCAGGCCATGCAGGAGCCGGGCTTCAACTCGCACTATCTGGCAGACATGAAGCTGTGGGTCACGCACAGCCAGTTTATCGTCGAACACATCAATGCCATGACCACGCTGGCGCGCGAGCACACCATGCTGACGCCGGATCTGGCGCAGCGCTATTTGCAGTCGTGTGAAATTGCCCTCCAGCGCTGTCAGCAGCGTCTGGAGTACGACGCTCCGGGCGAGTCAGGGGATTCGAACATTCTGGAAGCGCCGGAGACGCTGACCCACGGGCCGATGAGCACCCTTGAGCAGCATTTACAGCGCGTTCTCGGGCATCTCAACACCATGCACACCATTTCGTCGGTGGCATGGCGTCAGCGTCCGCATCACGGGATTTGGTTAACGCGCCGGTTAAAACGAACCGCGTATTAGCCTCTGACGATCTTCGCCACCGCCGCGGCAAAACGGGTTAACCCGTCTTCGATGTCTTTGTCTTCCACCACCAGCGACGGCGCGAAGCGCATCACGTCCGGCCCGGCGTTGAGCACCATGACGCCTTCGTGCGCGGCGGCGTGCAGGAAATCGCGCGCGCGGCCTTTGTACTGAGGCTTCAGCTCGGCACCGATCAGCAGCCCCATTCCGCG
>NZ_JABMCU010000243.1:0-5550 GCF_013179605.1 Enterobacter sp. CM29
TCTGACTGAAGAGCAAGCAAAGTTGCTGGCCGAGTTCAAAACCGAACACGCGCACCAGCAGCATGAACATGATGGGAAAGCGTAATACGCTCCCGAATATCAGTTTACCCAGGATAAGAGATTAAATTATGAGCAACATTATTAAGCAACTTGAACAAGAGCAGATGAAGCAGGACGTACCTTCCTTCCGTCCAGGTGACACCGTGGAAGTGAAAGTATGGGTTGTTGAAGGTTCCAAAAAACGTCTGCAGGCATTCGAGGGCGTGGTTATCGCTATTCGTAACCGCGGTCTGCACTCTGCATTCACTGTTCGTAAAATTTCCAACGGCGAAGGCGTTGAGCGTGTCTTCCAGACTCACTCTCCGGTAGTTGACAGCATTGCTGTTAAACGTCGTGGTGCTGTACGTAAAGCTAAACTGTACTACCTGCGTGAGCGTACTGGTAAGTCTGCTCGTATTAAAGAGCGTCTGAACTAAGATTCGCTTAAGCGACATCCTGTCAGAAAGGGCTGGCCGAAAGGCTGGCCCTTTTTTTATCTCATCGCAACTCTCGCGTTAACCCTTCCGTCATAAATCATTTACAATGTTCGCCTCTTGGGTGGAGGGTAAGTGGATAACGTACTGCATCAGCATAGCTGGAAACGCGCAGCGGCATTGACCGCGCTGTTTGCGATCCTGCTGATCGTCGTGGCGCCGCTGATCTCCGTCTCGCTGCAAAAAGATCCCATGAGCGCCATGCCGGGTATGCACCATGACATGAGCATGATGTCGATGGACGAGCATCATGGGGATATGCCGCATTCCATGCCAGTTGACCATGCGGAAGCTTGCGGCTACTGCGTGCTGTTAGCGCATGTGCCGGGCGTGATGCTGGCGCTTATCGTTCTGCTCAGCGTGGTGTTGCAGCGGCTGCGCATGAAGCCGCCTCGTCAGGCGGTCAGCCACTGGCACTTTTTCCCCTGGCTTTACCCCGATACCCGCGCGCCGCCGCGTCGGTCTGCTTTCTCCCTTTAAAACAAAATCACTCACTTTTTGCCTTAAAAAGGAAAAGTATGACTACCTGCACTCCGCGCGCGGCATGGGGAAACCTGCTGCGTCGCCTCCATTTCTATATCGGGCTGTTTGTTGGTCCGTTTATTTTCTTCGCAGCGCTGACCGGAACGCTGTATGTCGCCACGCCGCAGCTTGAAAATGCGCTGTACCATCATGCACTCCACACGGATGCCGTGGGTGAGGCGCAGCCTCTTGCTGCACAAATTGCCGCGGCCGAAAAGGCCGTAGAATCAGATCTGCGTCTGCATGCCGTTCGTCCGGGGCTGGAAGAGGGCGAAACGACCCGCGTGATGTTTGCCGACCCGGCGCTGGGTCCCTCCGAGCATCGGGCTATTTTTATTGATCCCGCCAGCCTTGAGGTTCGAGGGGATATGACCGTCTACGGCACCAGCGGGATTTTACCGCTGCGTCAGACTATCGATTATCTGCATACCTCGCTGATGCTGGGCAACCTCGGGCGCCTCTATAGCGAGTTAGCCGCCTCGTGGATGTGGGTTGCTGCCCTGGGCGGGATCGCGCTGTGGTTCTATACCCGACCGAAGCGCCGTATTAACAATCGTTTCCAGAATCGTCGTCGCCTGCATGTGATCTTAGGCTGGACGTTACTGGCGGGAATGCTGCTGTTCTCAGTCACCGGATTAACCTGGTCACAATGGGCCGGTGGCAACGTCGATAAGCTGCGTGCAGAGATGAACTGGCTGACGCCGCAGGTAAACACCACCCTTTCCGGTGCGCCGGAAATGATGGATGAACACGCCGAACATCGTGGTCATCACGGCGGAATGTCGATGCCTGAAATGCCTGTTGAACTGTCGCTTTTTGACAGCGTATTGCAGGCCGCCCGCCAGTCAGGAATTGATGCTAACAACGTTGAGATCCGTCCGGCAAGCAGGGTCGACCAGGCCTGGACGGTGACGGAAATCGATCGCCGCTGGCCGACGCAGGTTGATGCCGTTGCTGTGGACCCCCACTCTCTGAAGGTGCTGGACAGGACTCGCTTTGGGGATTTCCCGCTGATGGCTAAACTCACCCGCTGGGGCGTGGATTTCCATATGGGGATCCTGTTTGGTCTGGCAAATCAGCTGCTGCTCATCGCGTTTGGCGTTGCGCTGTGCGTGCTGATTATCTGGGGATACCGGATGTGGTGGATGCGTCGTCCTGCGACGTCAGCCGCGAACCCGGTACAGACGCTCTGTCAAAGCTGGCTGGCATTGCCGCTGTGGGGAAGGGGAGTGACGTTCATGATAAGCCTCCTGCTGGGGCTGGCGTTGCCGGTAATGGGCTCCAGTCTGGCGGTATTTATCGTGATTGACTGGCTGCGCTGGCGAGCGGCTTCAGGCGTGTCGCTCGCCGGCACATCCGCTAAATAGCCTTAAGGCGTGCTGATAACTACCGCAACACGGCGGTTTTCAGCGCGCCCTTGCGCAGTACGGTTGCTGCTGAGAGGGTATTTTTTGCCTAAACCCCGCGTAGTGAGGTTGCTGCGCGGGATGTTCGCGCCCTTCGCCCAGGCATCCGCTACAACATTGGCACGTTTTAACGAAAGCGCTTCGTTGTAGCTCTCTTCGCCATAGTTATCCGTATGGCCGTCCATCCGGGCGTGATTCAGACCGGTTGCCGCCAGACGTGAGGCCATAGTCTGGATCTGCGTTTCACTTTCCGGACGCAGTCTGGCGTCATTTTTATCAAACAGGATCTTATCCGACAGGCCCAGGGACCAGTCGCCATTCAGTTCGTTAAAGCCGTAGGACTTCATGGCCGCGATTTGCTCTGGTGTGAATTTACCCTCCGGCGTCTGGCACCCGGACATAACCAGAGATGCCAGTAACAACGGCGCGATGTATCGCTTCAACATATCGTCTTCCTTTCAGGGTATTGTTTTCGAACGCTGGTTTTTGACCAGGTACATATTGCGATCGGCTTGCTCAAGTAATGCCTCGACGGAGGCATTTTCCCACGCCAGAGCAAAGCCAATGCTGAGTGACATTGATGCTGTGTGTCCGTTATGCAGATCAAACGGACGGATAAATTGCTGCGACAGCGCAGCGCAAATATATTCGACCTCACGCGCGGTGTGGACGCCATAAAGGATCATGGCAAACTCGTCGCCGCCAAGACGGTAAGACTGATGACGTTTTTCGCCAAATTCGACCATCCTTTTTGCGGCTTCGATCAGTACGCAGTCGCCCGCGGCATGGCCCCAGGTGTCGTTAATAAACTTGAAGTTATCACCATCCAGGAAGAGCAGGGCAGAATTGGTCTTTGCCGAAGCGTCATTCATTAAGGCCGCAATGTTGTTGCGAAACGCGGCGCGGTTTGCAAGCCCCGTGAGCGGATCGTGCATGGCGGTACGCAACAGTTGAGCGTTTTTCGCCTGTAGCTTGAGCTGCCACTCTTCCATTTCATCCAGCAGGCTGTTGAAGTCTTCACCAAACTGGTGGAACTCTTCGATGCGGCCTTCCGTTACCCGGCGAGAGAAGTTGCGGTTGGTACGGACGTCATGCACAACGTCAGTGATGTTTTGCATTTCAACAACCATGCCATGATGTAGCGAGCGGGTGATGGTCAATGCGACGGCAGAGGCAAAAAGAATGCAGCCGGTGAGGACCGCAAATGAGAGCCAGATAAAGTGGCTAATCAGGCTGTCTCGTGCGGTCAGACGAATTTCGCCAATCACATTACCGTTATGTATGATGGGCTGTGCGACAGGAACAGGGAACAACCACCGGTTGACCAGCGCGCCCAGCGTGTCGGTATTATCCGCCGGGTTCCACGACCACCAGGCAAACCGTTTATGATGTGCATTAAGCACTTCCGCCACGGCAAATTGCCCCTGCTTGCCGAGGGTCGCCAGCGTTTCATTTGCCGCCACGGCATCGTTGAACACCAGAGAAGCCTCAAGGCTGTGGCTCATGGTGGCGCCGGTGAGTTCGAGGTTTTTTTGCGCGTATTGCTTTAATGTCACCACGGAAGCGAAACACAGCAGCAACCATATAAACGTCATCGTTATAATGACGCTTATCATGCTGATTCGCCGCAACGTTCTTTTAAACGTCGGACGCGGTGTTGGTGTGACTTCCTTATTCATGCTTCTTATTCCGTGCGAGCATTAATACATCCGGATTGACTCTTACGCCACTGCGCGTCAGCGCATCCAGATTTACGGAAAACCTGACCTTGTTGTGCTCTATTATCAGACAAAATGCGCTGCCAATAACGCATTCAGGATTTTGCTCTGACATTAATAGCAACGCCTGGCCCTGATATTGATTTATTATTTCCTGTTGTTTTGCCGGTGATTCGCTCCCGAAATAGAGGGCATCGCACCTTGCTGTGAGTGCTTCCCGATCGCTATGCACAATGACAGGACTATAGGGCAACGGGTTATTTACATCTTCACTGCTGAGCGCCTGTCTGTAACGGGAAGAGGCATAAATACAGAGCTTAGGCTGGCCGGAAAGTGCTGGCCATCGGGTGTAGCTTACAATACCAGAAACAATCGAACGTACCGATTTATCCGTTTCCGTGAGCGAGCCTGCCCTTGCAGGGTTCACCAAAATGAACAGCATTAGCGCCAGGGGGAGATGAAGTAAAGCGATCAAGAATGTATTTCTCATCAGAATCCGCCAAACCGCCCCGGAAATAGATGCCCTTATGAATTTCCGGCAGAATACCATTCTTTCTCAAAGCCGTCATTATGTCAGAAATATCCCTGTCTTGACCTAAGCTAAATCTTACAGGGCACGATATTCAAAGTAATTTAGGCAGGCTCAATTAAGTCTGCTGGAATTCATACTTTTATTCATTTTTTGTTGCCAGGATTTATGTAGCCACGCAACTTTCCCTCAATTCACCCGAGGATAATTAAGCTAACGGCCAGCGCCTGGATAGCGTCCCTGGTGTGAGCGTAGATTGGCATTAAAAGCGTGTGTGTAATTTTAAGTTTACGTTTTTAACCTGTGATTTGGCATCTAAATGGCTACTGTAAAATAATCTGTACGTATTTTGGATTGAAATCTTTACTCGATGTGTTATCGTTGTGTCACCTCTTCGAGGAAAACCACTATCGCAAACGAGTTTTACAGGATCGCAATCATGCAAAAAGACGCGCTGAACAACGTACATATCACTGACGAACAGGTGTTAATCACCCCGGATCAACTGAAGGCGGAATTCCCGCTGAGCGTCGCGCAGGAAGCTCAGATTGAGCACTCTCGCCAGACCATTTCTGACATTATCGCAGGCCGCGATCCGCGCCTGCTGGTGGTATGTGGTCCTTGCTCCATTCACGATCCTGAAACCGCCATTGAGTACGCTCGTCGATTTAAAGCATTAGCGGAGGAGGTCAGCGATAGCCTCTATCTGGTGATGCGCGTCTATTTTGAAAAGCCACGTACAACGGTTGGCTGGAAAGGGTTGATTAACGATCCGCACATGGATGGCTCGTTTGATGTGGAAGCGGGCCTGAAGATTGCGCGTCGCCTGCTGGTGGAGCTGG
>NZ_JABMCU010000244.1:0-5522 GCF_013179605.1 Enterobacter sp. CM29
GAGGAAATCCAGTTCGCGGGCGGTTACTTCCACCTCGGGCATATTCGGCACGGCGCCGTTACGGATCCGCCGCATAAAGCGCGCGTCTCGTAAGCGCAACACGGGGGAGAGGCGGATCAGATGGCGGGCAAGCTCGTCAATATTATCGAGCGGGATCGGATTCCCCTTCTCATCAAGGAATTCACGCAGGGTTAATACCCCGTCGTTTTGCGCCATTTCGCCCTCAAGGCGATAGAAAATACGCTGGAACCCATCTTCACAGGGCACCCAGCAGGGCGACATAGGGCGAAAACGACGCACGCGATGGCGTCCGGGCTCGGATTCGCGGAAGGTCAGAATGATATGCAGGTGTTTCTCGCGCCCGTTGACATCCCCCGGCGGAAACCAGAAGTCATCATGGACGAAGTGGTACAAGTTCTCTTCGGGCGAAAGCAGCAGCGTCAGGGCATCCAGCAGGCTGGATTTACCCCAGGCGTTTTCGCCTATCAGGACGTTGTTCTGTTCCAGTTGCAGCGACAGGCGGTTAATCCCGCGAAACCCGACAATCTCCACACGTTCGAGTAGCATACATCCCCCGCATTTCGGCCACTTTTTCCTTCAAGTTATCAGCAGTATAGCGGCAGGCTGTAGGTCACGACAGCAGAATATACGCCCCCTTAATTATTGGGCTATGCTCTAATTACCTCCGTTCTGAACAAGGATTGACATCACATTGCCTTAAATCAAATTTAGTGAATTTATTTGAGTGGCGAAGGGATGTTGATGGTTTCAAAATACTGGCTCTTTGAGTCGTCATCCCTTTATGGCGATATAACCCGCGCGCAGGAATGGGCGCGGACGTTTATTATTGAGGTGGTTATGTTCAGAAAATTAGCGGCAGAATGCTTTGGTACATTCTGGCTGGTGTTTGGTGGCTGCGGTAGCGCAGTACTGGCAGCCGCATTTCCGGAATTAGGTATTGGATTTGTCGGTGTCGCGCTGGCATTCGGTTTAACCGTATTAACCATGGCATTCGCCGTGGGGCATATTTCCGGCGGTCATTTCAACCCGGCCGTCACGTTAGGTTTATGGGCGGGCGGACGTTTCCCGGCGAAAGATATTATTGGCTATATTATTGCCCAGGTTATTGGCGGTATTATTGCCGCGGCGGTGTTGTACGTCATTGCCAGCGGAAAAGCCGGGTTTGACGCCGCGGCCAGCGGATTTGCGTCAAACGGCTTCGGCGAACACTCTCCAGGCGGCTACTCAATGCTGTCTGCTATCGTGATTGAAATTGTGCTCACCGCAGGTTTCCTGTTGGTGATCCACGGCGCAACGGACAAATACGCGCCTGCGGGCTTTGCCCCCATTGCTATTGGTCTGGCGCTGACGCTTATCCACCTGATCTCCATCCCGGTGACCAATACCTCCGTTAACCCGGCACGCAGCACCGCGGTGGCTATTTTCCAGGGCGGCTGGGCGCTTGAACAGCTGTGGCTGTTCTGGGTGATGCCAATTATTGGCGGTATTCTGGGCGGCGTGCTGTATCGCACCCTGCTGGAAAAACGCGATTAATTAAGTGCGGCCTGTAATGTCGGGTGGCGCTAAAGCTTACCCGACCTACGTGAGTGTGCACTTTGTAGGCCGGGTAAGGCGTAGCCACCACCCGGCTTTTTTTGTAGCTTTACCTCACAGCCTTTATTGGGTAGTGTCTCTGGCGCTTAAATGATACTCAAAAGGACCGGCTGTTCATGTTCTCAGGACTCCTCATCATTCTTCTGCCCCTGATTGTGGGCTATCTTATTCCGCTGCGTCATGAATCGGCCTTAAAGCTTATTAATCGTTTTCTCAGCTGGATTGTTTACGTCATTCTGTTCTTTATGGGGATCAGCCTGGCCTTCCTGGATAATCTGGCGACGAACTTGCTTTCCATCCTGCATTATTCTGCGGTTACGGTAGTGGTTATTCTGCTGTGCAATATTGCCGCGCTGTTCTGGCTGGAACGCACTATTCCCTGGAAAAATCACCACCATCAGGAAAAGCTTCCCTCCCGAATTGCGATGGCGCTGGAATCATTAAAGCTGTGCGGCGTGGTGGTGCTCGGTTTTTTACTGGGGCTAACCGGATGGGCTTTTTTACAGCACGCTACGGAAGCCAGCGAATATACGCTGATTTTCCTGCTCTTCCTGATCGGTATTCAGTTGCGAAATAATGGCATGACGCTGAAACAGATTGTCCTGAACCGCCGGGGCATGATGGTTGCCGTTATCGTTGTGGCCAGCTCAATGGCGGGGGGAGTGATTAACGCCTTTATTCTCGATCTGCCGCTGAAAACCAGCCTGGCAATGGCATCCGGTTTTGGCTGGTATTCGCTCTCCGGTATTCTGCTGACCGAATCGTTTGGTCCGGTGATCGGCAGCGCCGCCTTCTTTAACGATCTGGCGCGCGAGCTGATAGCCATCATGCTGATCCCCGGCCTGGTACGCCGCAGCCGCTCTACCGCGCTGGGCCTGTGCGGGGCCACCTCAATGGACTTTACCCTGCCGGTGTTACAGCGCTCGGGAGGTCTGGAGATGGTTCCTGCCGCTATTGTACACGGCTTTATTCTGAGCCTGCTGGTCCCCATTCTGATGGCGTTCTTCTCAGCCTGATACTGCTTTGGCGGTAGTGAACCTGCCGCCAAAATTGCGCTAAATCAATAACCCTCCACTTAGTATAAGAAAGCACTTTTCTCCGTTGTGGCACAGGCATAACCTTAAACATGTATCTCAAATATAACTTTAACAGGTGTGATTATGTTTTGTGTGCAATGTGAACAAACCATCCGTACCCCGGCAGGCAACGGCTGCTCTTACGCGCAGGGTATGTGCGGCAAAACCGCAGAAACGTCCGATCTCCAGGACCTGCTGATTGCGGCGCTGCAAGGCTTATCCGCCTGGGCCTTCAAGGCCCGTGAATATGGCCTTGTCGATCACTATGTCGACAGCTTTGCGCCGCGCGCATTTTTCTCCACGCTGACTAACGTTAACTTCGATTCGCCACGCATTGTGGGCTATGCCCGCGAAGCGATTGCCCTGCGTGAAGCCATGAAAGCGCAATGCCTGAATGCCGACGCCAGCGCCCGCGTGGACAACCCGATGGCGGAACTACAGCTGGTGAGCGACGACCTGGGCGAGCTACAGCGTCAGGCCGCCGAATTTACTCCCAATAAAGACAAAGCGGCGATTGGCGAGAACATCCTCGGCCTGCGTCTGCTGTGCCTGTACGGTCTGAAAGGTGCTGCGGCGTATATGGAGCACGCGCACGTACTCGGCCAGTACGACAACGACATTTATGCTCAGTACCACAAAATCATGGCATGGCTGGGCACCTGGCCTTCCGACATGAACGCCCTGCTGGAATGCTCGATGGAAATCGGCCAGATGAACTTCAAAGTGATGAGCATTCTGGATGCCGGTGAAACCAGCACCTACGGTCACCCAACGCCGACGCAGGTCAACGTCAAAGCGACCGAAGGTAAATGCATCCTGATCTCCGGCCACGACCTGAAAGATCTCTACAACCTGCTGAAGCAGACCGAAGGCACCGGCGTTAACGTCTATACCCACGGCGAAATGTTGCCCGCGCACGGCTACCCGGAACTGCGTAAATTTAAGCATCTGATCGGTAACTACGGCAGCGGCTGGCAGAACCAGCAGGTGGAGTTCGCCCGCTTCCCTGGCCCAATCGTCATGACCTCTAACTGCATCATCGACCCTACCGTGGGCGCGTATGACGACCGTATCTGGACCCGCAGCATCGTCGGCTGGCCGGGCGTGAGCCACCTTGAAGGCGATGATTTCGGTCCGGTTATTGCGCAGGCGCAGCAGATGGCAGGCTTCCCGTACAGCGAAATTCCGCACCTCATCACCGTCGGTTTTGGCCGTGAAACCCTGCTGGGTGCGGCGGATTCCCTGATTGACCTCGTCAGCCGTGAAAAACTGCGTCACATCTTCCTGATCGGCGGCTGTGACGGCGCGCGCGGGGAACGTAACTATTTCACCGATTTCGCCACCCGCGTTCCGGAAGACTGTCTGATCCTGACCCTGGCCTGCGGTAAATACCGTTTCAACAAGCTGGACTTCGGCAACATCGAAGGTCTGCCACGCCTGGTGGATGCTGGTCAGTGTAACGATGCATATTCAGCCATCATTCTGGCGGTCACGCTGGCAGAGAAACTGGGCTGCGGCGTGAACGATCTGCCGCTGTCGCTGGTGCTCTCCTGGTTCGAGCAGAAAGCGATCGTTATTCTGTTGACCCTGCTCTCTCTCGGCGTGACCAACATCGTCACCGGGCCGACCGCGCCAGGCTTCCTGACGCCGGACCTGCTGGCCATCCTGAACGAGAAATTTGGTCTGCGTTCCGTGACCAACGTTGAAGATGATATGAAGCAACTGCTGAGCGCGTAAGGAGTAACTCATGACCATGCCAACCTCACAATGTCCGTGGCGGATGCAGGTTCATCACATCCAACAGGAGACGCCGGATGTGTGGACACTGTCGCTGCTGTGCCATGACTACTACCCGTACCGCGCAGGTCAGTATGCGCTGGTGAGTGTGCGTAATTCGGCGGATACCCTGCGCGCCTACACGATCTCCTCCACGCCGGGCGTGAGCGAATACATAACGCTCACCGTCCGTCGTATTGATGACGGCGCAGGCTCCCGGTGGCTGACCCGTGACGTGAAGCGCGGGGATTACATCTGGCTGTCTGACGCGCAGGGCGAGTTCACCTGTGACGACAAGAAGGAAGACAAATTCCTGCTTCTGGCGGCAGGCTGTGGCGTAACGCCGATTATGTCGATGCGCCGCTGGCTGGCGAAATACCGTCCTCAGGCCGACGTGCAGGTGATCTTTAGCGTGCGTTCCCCGGAAGATGTGATTTTTGCCGAGGAATGGCGAAATTATCCGGTGACCCTGGTGGCTGAGCACAACGCGACGCACGGTTTTGTCGCGGGGCGTCTGAGCCGCGAAATGTTGCAAAGCGTGCCGGACATTGCGGATCGTACCGTGATGACCTGCGGCCCGGCGCCGTACATGGAGATCGTGGAGAAAGAAGTGAAAGCGCTCGGCGTGACCCGCTTCTTTAAAGAGCAGTTCTTCACGCCTGTAGCGGCAGCGGCGACCAGCGGGATGAAGTTCACGAAGCTGCAACCGGCGCAGACCTTCTTTGGTCGCGTGGGCACCACGCTGCTTGAAGCGCTCGAAAGCAATAACGTGCCGGTAGCGGCAGCCTGTCGCGCGGGTGTGTGCGGCTGCTGTAAGACGAAGGTGGTTTCCGGTGAATACACCGTCACCAGCACCATGACGCTGACCGATGCGGAAATTGCAGAGGGTTACGTGTTGGCGTGTTCATGCCATCCGCAGGGAGACCTGGTGCTGGCATAATCTGGCGCAGTGCCCCCATTTGTTGCCGGGTGGCACTGCGTTTACCCGGCCTACTTTGTACATGTTGGCTCTTCGTAGGCCCGGTAAGCGTTAGCGCCACCGGGCTTTTTGCCGGG
>NZ_JABMCU010000245.1:0-5471 GCF_013179605.1 Enterobacter sp. CM29
GGATTTAACGACGGTGATTGAGAATCTGCGGAAACGGCATAAATAAAAAAAGACCGGGGAAACCCGGTCTTTTTTTGTCTGTAAATCAGGCTCTTGGTTTGTAGTTTCTCAGCGCGTTACGGCCAAGGACGACAGCAGAACCGATGATCCCGCCGAGGAGAACGGCAAGGATGAGGGTGATGGCCTTTTTCGGGCTGTCACGTCGGATAGGTAGGTTCGGCTTCATGACGTAACGGTAGACGTGAATAGTGTCTGGGTTAACGTTGAGATTCTGAATATCCAGCAAATTCTGCTTAGTTTGATAATATAGACTAGTAAAAACCAGCGGACGAGACGCTTCGTTTTCAATCATCGATTTCAGGGCTTCACTACCCAGCAGGAACATGGTTTCTTGGGTCACATCCTGTGTTTGCTGAATCTGAGGACCACTGATTTTCGCGGCTTCTGCGTTTTTTAGTGCCTCAGTAATCTGCTTAATACGCAGATCTTTTTGCTCCTGCGCGACCTTCTCTTGGTTTTGAAGGGAGTCGTTTAAGGTTGTAATCTGCTGCTTGAGGTTATCGCTAAGATCAAGCGTCAGCTCTTTTGCCGTCTGCTCATCGACCTGTTGGATGTACTGCGCCAACTGCTTTTGCGCTGCTTCAGCCGATTCACCCTGATAGCTTACAGTTAATGGTAACATCTGACCTTTAACAGTAGGTTCGATAGAGAGTTTTTCCGGTTCTTCTTGGTTTTCCAAGGCTTGTGCTAAGGCTGAAAAGGATGAGTTAAAACGACCAATGGCACGATTCTGTATATCGGTCATTGAAGGGCCAGCGCCACGATAGAGTATGTTCAGAGCATTAGAATAGGTTGCAATTTGTGCTGCATCAGGCTGGGCAATGATAGCAGATGATGTCCATTTTTCTTGGACAACAGTGATGTATACAGCAGCAAGAACGATAAATACAGCGATGAACGTCCCTATTACCCACTTACCACTCCACAATTGCAGCACTAAATCGAGAAAATCAATTTGTTCCGAGTCATTACTGCGTGCGACCAGGTTATTGTTGTTTTGCGTCATACAATCCCTAACAGATGAAAAAGGGCAAACATAATCTTGTTTCCATAGTGTATCTGTTGCTGAGGAATTTTCTATAAGAATCCGATGAGTTATATCGGAAAGATGGGTTATGTATGTCTAGTTTAACGAGTTATTATAGACAGACTTTGATGCCCACTGGCATCAATAAGAACACAGATTAAATGAGGGAAGCTATGAAATTTTTGGTTACTGGCGCGGCGGGCTTTATCGGTTCTCATGTCAGCAAGCGCCTGCTTGATGCAGGGCATGAAGTTGTTGGTATTGATAATCTGAATGATTACTATGACCCAAACCTTAAGCTCGCCCGTCTCGATCTGCTCAAATCCGAGAATTTCACCTTCCACAAGCTGGACTTAGCGGACCGCGAGGGCATGGCCGCGCTATTCGCTGAGGAGAAATTTGACCGCGTGATCCATCTTGCCGCACAGGCGGGCGTGCGTTACTCGCTGGAAAACCCGCATGCCTACGCAGATGCTAACCTGGTAGGTCACCTAAACGTGCTGGAAGGCTGTCGCCACAACAAGGTTCAGCATCTTCTGTATGCTTCATCCAGTTCCGTTTATGGCCTCAACCGTAAGATGCCATTTTCTACTGACGACTCCGTAGACCATCCGGTATCCCTGTATGCGGCAACCAAAAAAGCCAATGAGCTGATGTCGCATACCTATTCGCATCTGTACAACCTGCCGACCACTGGCCTGCGCTTCTTTACCGTCTATGGCCCCTGGGGACGCCCGGACATGGCGCTGTTTAAATTCACCAAAGCTATGATTGAAGGCAACAGCATCGACGTATACAACTACGGCAAGATGAAGCGCGACTTCACCTATATCGATGATATTGCGGAGGCGATTATTCGCCTACAGGACGTCATTCCTCAGGCCGACGCAGACTGGACAGTCGAAACCGGTTCGCCAGCAACCAGCTCTGCCCCGTATCGCGTGTATAACATCGGTAACAGTTCACCTGTCGAACTGATGGATTACATCACTGCGCTTGAAGAGGCGCTGGGCAAAGAAGCGGTGAAAAATATGATGCCGATCCAGCCGGGGGACGTGCTGGAGACCAGTGCGGACACCAAAGCGCTGTATGACGTTATTGGGTTTAAACCACAAACCTCAGTCAAAGAAGGCGTGAAAAACTTCGTCGACTGGTACCGCAACTTCTATAACGTTTAAAAACAAAAAACCCGGCAGATTGCCGGGTTTTTTTATATCACGATTTTGATTAGTCACTGCCGAACAAATCGCGGGTATAGACTTTATCTTTCACGTCCGCCAGCTCTTCCGCCATACGGTTGGAGATAATCACGTCCGCTTCTTTCTTAAACGCATCCAGATCGCGGATCACACGTGAATGGAAGAACTCGTCTTCCTGCATGGCCGGTTCATAAATAATGACCTGCACGCCCTTCGCCTTAATACGCTTCATGATCCCCTGAATGGAAGAAGCGCGGAAGTTATCGGAACCGCTCTTCATGATCAGGCGATACACGCCCACCACTTTCGGCTGACGCGCGAGAATAGAATCTGAGATGAAGTCTTTACGCGTGCGGTTGGCATCCACAATAGCGGAAATCAGGTTGTTCGGCACTGCCTGATAGTTTGCCAGCAGCTGCTTGGTATCTTTTGGCAGACAGTAGCCGCCGTAACCGAATGACGGGTTGTTGTAATGGTTACCGATACGCGGGTCGAGACATACGCCCTCAATGATCTGACGGGTATTCAGACCTAAACTCTCGGCATAGCTGTCCAGCTCGTTGAAGTAAGCCACGCGCATGGCCAGATAGGTGTTAGCGAAAAGCTTAATCGCTTCTGCCTCGGTGGAATCGGTGAACAGCACCGGCACGTCTTTTTTAATGGCGCCTTCCTGGAGCAAGGCAGCAAAACGCTCTGCACGCTCGGAACGCTCGCCAATCACGATACGGGATGGGTGCAGGTTATCGTATAACGCCCTGCCCTCGCGTAGAAACTCCGGCGAGAAGAAGACATTATCAATACCCAACTCTTCTTTGATAGATTTGGTGAAGCCTACTGGAATCGTCGACTTGATGATCATCACCGCATTAGGGTTGATTGACGTAACGTCTTTGATCACCGCTTCAACGGTAGAGGTATTGAAGTAGTTAGTTTTGGGATCGTAGTCGGTCGGCGTGGCAATGATGACAAAATCCGCATCGCGGTAAGCGTCTTCTTTGTCCGTGGTTGCGCGGAAGTTCAGCGGTTTGGTCGCCAGGTACTCTTCAATCTCTTTATCGACGATCGGGGACTTCTTCTGGTTAAGCATGTCCACTTTTGCCTGCACGATATCCAATGCAACCACTTCATGGTTTTGTGCGATCAGGATACCGTTTGAGAGACCAACATAGCCTGTTCCGGAGATAGTTATTTTCATTCGTTTAACTTCTTCAAGTTTGAGTTTCTGGAGGCGTAAGCACACCACCGCAATAAACAACTGTTGAGGTTTTTACCTCTTAAGTTGAGGGACTGTCAAGACGAATGCCTTGCTTCAGAAAGGGATAAACGTAGTGATTTATGCGGCAATAAAAGGAGTGGGCTGGGGAAAGTAAGTCAACATGGGCCTGAAAGCGATAAAAAAAGCCCGGTGAGACTCACCGGGCCATGCTATCAGACTGAGTTAAATCAGATTAATCCAGCCATTCGGTGTGGAACACACCTTCTTTATCCGTACGCTTATAGGTATGCGCACCGAAGTAGTCACGCTGTGCCTGAATCAGGTTCGCTGGCAGAACGGCAGCACGATAGCTGTCGTAGTACGCCACCGCAGCGGAGAAGGTAGGAACCGGGATACCATTCTGCACCGCGTACGCAACAACATCACGCAGTGCCTGCTGATATTCGTCAGCAATCTGCTTGAAGTAAGGTGCCAGCAGAAGGTTTGCGATACCTGCATTTTCTGCATAGGCATCGGTGATTTTTTGCAGGAACTGTGCGCGAATGATACAGCCAGCACGGAAGATTTTCGCAATCTCGCCATAGTTCAGATCCCAGTTGTTCTCATCTGACGCCGCGCGCAGCTGGGAGAAGCCCTGCGCATAGGAGACGATTTTACCCAGATATAGCGCACGACGGACTTTCTCAACGAACTCAGTTTTATCGCCTGCGGGTTTAGCCTGAGGACCAGACAGCACTTTAGACGCTGCAACACGCTGCTCTTTCAGAGAAGAGATATAACGTGCAAATACGGATTCGGTGATCAGGGATAATGGCTCACCCAGATCCAGAGAGCTTTGGCTGGTCCATTTACCGGTACCTTTGTTCGCAGCTTCATCCAGAATCACATCAACCAGGTATTTACCTTCTTCATCTTTCTTGGTGAAGATATCTTTGGTGATGTCGATCAGGTAGCTGTTCAGCTCGCCTTTGTTCCACTCGGTGAAGGTCTCTGCGAGCTCCTCGTTGGAGAGGTTCAGGCCGCCTTTCAGAAGAGAGTAGGCTTCAGCAATCAGCTGCATATCGCCGTATTCAATGCCGTTGTGAACCATCTTCACGTAATGACCAGCGCCATCAGGACCGATATAGGTCACGCACGGCTCGCCGTCTTCAGCTACGGCTGCGATTTTAGTCAGGATTGGCGCAACCAGTTCGTACGCTTCTTTCTGACCGCCAGGCATGATGGATGGACCTTTCAGGGCGCCCTCTTCACCGCCGGATACGCCGGTACCAATGAAGTTGAAGCCTTCAGCAGACAGTTCACGGTTACGACGAATGGTGTCGTGGAAGAAGGTGTTGCCGCCATCAATAATGATGTCGCCTTTATCCAGATAAGGTTTCAGTGAATCGATAGCAGCGTCGGTACCTGCGCCCGCTTTCACCATTAACAGGATACGACGAGGTGTTTCCAGAGACTCAACGAACTCTTTAACCGTATAGAAAGGAACCAGTTTCTTGCCTGGATTCTCAGCGATGACTTCTTCGGTCTTATCACGGGAGCGGTTGAAAACGGAGACGGTATAACCACGGCTTTCGATGTTGAGCGCCAGGTTGCGCCCCATCACTGCCATACCGACAACGCCGATCTGTTGCTTGGACATTACATACTCCTGTCAGGTGTGGTCGCCGCGACTGTTGCGCGGCTTGAAATGTATTATAAATATTAACCCAGGTAGCTTACCCATGGATAGCACAAAAAAAGTGAAATTGCGTAGTGTTAGCTATCATGACCTTTAATGCGAAATCATTTTTAATAAGTTGCGCAAAAATCCTCAATTTCATTCTTTAATGCTGCGCATCGAATGCTTCTCAGATTATCTAATTCCTGAGAATTGAATAGGATCGCACTTGGTGAATATTCATCCCATGACGGCCTCTTTGGATCAGTGAATGTCTTCACTGTCACTATTAGTATAGTTAACGAGACAGCC
>NZ_JABMCU010000246.1:0-5392 GCF_013179605.1 Enterobacter sp. CM29
GCGGAGTCGGTGTATCACTCGTGCTCAGGAAATGATCTCCAAGCGCATAATCAACGCCTTTCGAGAAGATCCCCTTCGATTTCATGCTCAGCTCAACGAAGAACGGATGAAACCCCGCATAGGCTCCGAAACCGTTCTTGCCGTTGATCTCTCCGCAGACAACAGCGACGACACGACCATCTTCGGCATCAGTCATCTTTGATACTTTTACGTTCCGGAACTGTGCGCTGGCCGGGTCTTTAAGATTTGCAGCAACTTCAGATTTCGCTAAAGATATTGCCTTTTCATCACCGGGTTTACAGCCAGTCAGAATCAGCGGAATAACCAAAGCTAAAAGTATTTTTTTCACTCTTATCCCCTGAGTTTTATTGTCGACTCATATTACGCCCGGTCAGGCGATTACGGTACATCCATTATTAACTCAGGCGGCTTTCTTTGTTGATTTTTCGCGCTCAATCATTTCCTGCCAGCGGCGATCGTCATCGTCCATAACAGCGTCGTACTCTTCCCTGGTGAAGCCTTTCTGGTCAGGGTATTTGGCGTTTAGCATCATCGCGAATTCGGTCATGGTAAGGTTTTCAGCCTCTTCCCTGCTGATCCCAAAATGGTTTCGCGCCGCCATGATGTATTCAGTTGCACGGAACTCCGGTGTCGTTTCCTTGCTTTCGTGCTTCTGCAACTTACGAACCTTCGCCCGTCCGATAACGCCATGCATGATCAGTGACTGAGCTATCAGAATCAGGTTCTCCGGCGGAAGCGATCCGCGGTGCCATACGAATGTGCGCTGGCCAGTACGTGAAGGCTCATGCCAGCCTGTCAGCTCGGAAACGTCCTCGTCACAGCAGGACTGAATGACGTTAATAGCCGAGAGTAATGCCTCACGCACAAACGCGGCAGAACCTGCCGCATCCAGAGCCCACTTCGGCAGGGAAATATCACCGAAATAGTAGGCGTAAAACCTGCGCTGATGCTCCGGTATCACACTGTGAATTTCGCGCGCCGCTTCAAGCATCTTTGCTACATCGTCATTGAACAGCGCATAAAAAATGCGGACGATATGCTCTGGCTCGCCGATCCGCGTCATATTGCGGAACGATGGCCGGAAGAAGTATTCACGGCCGCCAGCACCAATAAGGCACTCGCCAATATCTTTCAAAGGTGTCATATCGCTCTCCATAACCAGTATCAAGGGCAGCACGCCGCCCTTTGTAGTGATTACGGCGCGGCAGTCACGGTAACTGCACAGGTGTCGGTGAAATCACCGTCAGAAGTGGTAGCCGTAATAGTCGCGGTGCCCTCGGCAACTGCTGTCACCAGACCGGTTGAACTGACAGTGGCGATGGATGGCGCCGAAGTCGTCCAGGTGATCGCTTTGTTAGTCGCATCGGTTGGTTGAACCGCGCCGCTGAGTTGTTGGGTTGCGCCAACGACCAGAGATGCAGCTGCAGGGGTAACTTCAACGCCAGTGGCCGCGATAGAATCAGCGACTTCAAACACGACAGTGTCGGCGTCGTAGACCTTCCACTCGCCGGAGAAGGTGGAGATATCGTTGGTACCGAAATCACCAGACCATGACGTGGTGTTCATGTAACCCTGGATGTAAGTACCGGCGTTCTCACCCGCAAAGTCGAACCGCACCCACAGGTTAGGCTGACGACCGGCCTGGACTTCGTCAAAGATATACTTCGACAGACGCCATGCGCCGATCTCGTTATCTTTATCAGACTTGCGAAACTCACCTTCGCCGGAGATCGTCAGATCCATGTTGTTGACCAGGTTCTCCACCAGCCCTTTAGCATCATCTGCCTCGGAGTTGATGGTATTCATCGAATAGTCGATGCCCTTGGTCGTCATAGCGCCAAGACGCTTCCACTCAGAAAGCGCTGGCACTGCGTCGGGGCAGCCAAAGGCCATGCGTAGCACAGCTACTTTCCCGATCAGCTTGCCAAAATCATTAGCACAGCCTTGCATGTGTACCTCTCAAATAAAAAAGGCCGCCGGATGGCAGCCTGATGGGTTGGTAATGGTTTATTCGCCGTAGACGCACATGAACTGGAGTCGGAAGACCAGGCGGCCCTCTTCGGTCAGGATAGGTGCAGGCATATTGCCGAGGTTTTGGATCAGGCCAAGGCATTCGTCGGTAATGTCGTTCTGTTCGACATGATTGATGATTTCCTGAGCCTTCTCAGCGGCTGCGCGGCGCTTATCTTTGGCGGAAATGACATCCATCAGCACGTAGTGATCAGATCCGAGGTCATTTCGGATGTCGGTACCGCCGTTAGGCCGGAACACGATGAATGCATCAGTTAATTTTGTCGTGTCGTCCCACGCCAGCAACTGTACGATGAAGCCAGTGGTAAGCCCGGCATCAACAAAATAGTTACGCACGCGCTCATACATGGCAGGTGTCATACTGAAAGCTCCTTGCGCATCACGGCATCAATCTGGCTGCGGGTGTCTTCAAAGCCTTTGGTGAGGAACTCTTTCTGCGCGGTGGCGCGACGGAAGGTTTGCGGAACGTTAGGGTCGTGAACGAAAACAGCGTAGTTGGCCGTGTACCCCACCCGCCCTGTCAGCCTAACGCCGTTGTTTATCAATTCCCGATACTGGCTATTAAGCAGTGTTGAGGTGTCGATCGGAGTGTACAACGCGGCTTGTGAGCTGCCGATTATCATTGCTGACTGTAGCGCCCTAACTACCTTACGCCCTTTCACGTCGTTGATGATGCGATTGAGCCCGGCTTTCGACTGCTTAACGCCGCGCACTTTGATGCCCATGGCTTTCTCCAGGCAATAAAAAAGGCCGCCGGAGCGACCTATTCAGAGACTTTTTGCTATCCGCTCAAGCTCATCAACGTTCTCAATGAGCTTTCTAACCTCGGGTGGAAGCTGATCGGGAGGCGTGCGCTTAATCTGTTTGGACTTCTTCTCAGGAACCGGCGCAGCGGCGTAAACAGAAATAGCCACCGCCAGCACTGAGATAGACATTGTGAGCGAATCGATATCCATAAAACCTCCGTAGTTAGATGCCTGTCAGTATCGCATAATCATCCGCCAGGCGCTCGAACGTGTCGGCGTAGCGGATAACTTGCCGCACCTCGTCAGCACCAGCCACAACCGGGTCTGCTTCGGTCGACACACCTATCAGAAGGTAATCCCCCGCAGCCGCCAGCGCGAACTCAGTCCAGACGGTATTCTTCACGACGATTTCGGCGCCCAGGCTGGCTAACTTCTTGCTGAGTCCGCCCTCGTAATCACAGAGGATTTGCTCAGGTTCGGCATAGCCCAGCGGATCGCCGTATTCGTCATTGCCTTCAAGCTTGCGCCAGATGGTCGCCGTGGCGGTGTAACTCCAGCTCGCAACGCTGCTCATATGGTAAAAGTCTCCACTTTCGCAATGATTGAATCATTCAATCCGACCAGCCCTCGCAAATATCCTGAATGCCGCCCCATCAGTTCAGCGCTAGCTCTTTTCATAAACATGTCTTTGCAGATGCCGTATGACCCTCCGACAAATGAAAAAAACTTCACTCCCGTTGAATTAACCCAGACAAACAAGTGCGTAGAGCCATCGCATTTAAACGCATGCACTTCATATCGTTCAGCCATCTTTCCACCTCAGCACTTTCGCGCCAGTCGCCCGGATGCGAGGGCAGTTAATGAACCACTCGCCATCCGATTTGACGTATCCGGTAGTTTCCCGTCCGGTGTCGGTAATCACCCAGACGCGGGTGAACGAGCGCGGTAGACCGTGCTTAACTGATTTGTACGTCATCAGCAACCTCCGACCACCATGAACAGACCGACACTATTACCGGCACTGATCGGCAGCTCTCCGGTGCAGCCGCTGGTATCTAGCCGGGCCAGCGAGTCTCGCAGCCAGGTAATGCTGTCGTCGCCATATTCAAACGAACGGGACGCGCCAGAAGGCGCCCCCTGCGATTTGATGCGGCGCGCGCCGGACGACGTAGCCATAAGCGCGGCGGCATACATCAGGATCAGCTTCGCGGTGCACTCGTCATACCCCGCGCCATCGAGGCACGGGATGATCTTGTTGACCACGCAGAGGATTGGATCCAGCAGCGCGCCCGGAATGGAGTAACCCAATTCACCGAGGAACGCCTGCACGTCTGCCGCTGCGATTGGGTCAGCCATGGTTATTTCGCCTTCTTGGTTGCTTCTGCCAGTGCTGCTTCGGCCTCTTCAGCGCGCTTCGTCACCGCCGCCAACTGCTCGTCGAACGTGGTTTTGTCAGCTGCAGCCTGGTCAGTGAGTTTAGCCACCTGCTCCAGCGATTCATCACGCTCCTTCGTCACCGTCGCCAGCTGCTCGAGCAAATCGCTAGGCTGTGATGCTGCTGGTACTGATTCGCCGAAGAGCTTTTCACCCTTCTTCTTGTCAGTGTCTTTCGCTTTACCGGTCGCTTTCCAGCGTGCTGCTGTTGCATCGTCGACTTCAACGATCGCACCAACCTCCAGTTTGCGGAGGTTGGCACCGGCATACAGATTGTCTGTAATGATTTCTACCAGTGCCATGTTTACCCCTTAGCTGTGTGCGTAGATGACAGATTTCTTGCTGTTGATGTCGGTCTTAACCATCAGGCCAGCAGCGCCCCAGGTGCGCCAGATGTAATCGCTGTTGTAGAACGGACGCGGATCGGCAACAGTACCGAACGCCTGGCCTACAATCGGAGCAATCACGCCAGCAGTCAGCGGAACAATCAGGATCTGGTTACCAGTCAGTTGAGCATCTTCTTTAATCGCGGCAATACCGGACAGTTTCAGAAGCTCTTGCAGGATGGTGTCAGACTGGTAGTTGTCGCTGAAGTAGCGTTCCAGGTTGGAGATGATGGCGCTTGACACATACCAGGTCTGCTCTGCGTACTGATTGTTGGTCAGCTTGAGAGTGTCGCGCAGCTTAATCGCCGCGTTACGGATCTGCTCTGCCGTGGCGGAGGCGTTGGTGAAGTCGATATTCAGGCCAGATGCGCCCAGATCAACCATCGCAACGCGCTCATCGTTCTTCAGGCCCTTCCAGGTCTTCTCATCAAACTTGATGTAGTTGCCTTCTGCGTCACGATAGCCGTTGTAGATGTAATCCACATACTGGCGACGGACTTCGTTGGTGGACTCGAACTGAGCATCAGAGATGATGTCGAACGCATCCGGATTGTTCAGGCGAGGCTCACGCCAGTGGAACTTGAAGCCGGTATCGTGCACCGGAACCATAGTACCGTCGTACTGGTACTGCACGGCATCCAGCGCGGCACCGATCTGACCGGACATGGAGGTGTGAGCCAACATGCGGCCGCCGGACTTAGCGTATTCGTACACGGTCTGGTTGATGCGCACCGAACGAGACAGCGGCATCAGGTCGTTGAACAGGGTGAACTC
>NZ_JABMCU010000247.1:0-5385 GCF_013179605.1 Enterobacter sp. CM29
CTGTTTTTAGGCCATGGCAGCCCCATGAACGTTCTGGAAGATAACGTCTATACCCGCGCCTGGTGTCAACTGGGTAAGACGTTACCGCGTCCGAAGGCAATTGTGGTGGTCTCTGCGCACTGGTTTACCCGGGGTACCGGCGTGACGGCCATGGAAGCGCCAAAAACGATCCATGATTTTGGCGGTTTTCCGCAGGCGCTGTACGATACGCATTATCCGGCCCCCGGTTCGCCTGAGCTGGCGCAAACGCTGGTGGATTTGCTGGCACCTTTCCCGGTCACCCTGGATAAAGAGGCCTGGGGCTTTGACCATGGCTCGTGGGGCGTGCTGATTAAGATGTATCCTGATGCGGATATCCCGATGGTGCAACTGAGTATCGACAGCACCAAACCGGCTGCCTGGCATATGGAGATAGGGCGTAAGCTGGCTTCGCTTCGTGATGAGGGCATCATGCTGATTGCCAGTGGCAACGTGGTACACAATCTGCGTACGGTACGCTGGCACGGTGAAAATACGCCGTACCCTTGGGCAACAGCCTTTAATGACTATGTAAAAGACAACCTGACCTGGCAAGGGCCGGTCGAACGGCACCCTTTGGTGAACTATCTGGATCACGACGGCGGTTCGCTCTCTAACCCGACGCCGGAACACTTCTTGCCATTGCTGTATGTATTAGGCGCATGGGACGGTCAGGAGGTTATTACAACACCGGTCGACGGTATTGAGATGGGGAGCTTGAGTATGCTGTCGGTGCAGGTGGGGTAAAACATGCCCGGTGGCGCTGCGCTTACCGGGCCTACGCTCGACATGTAGGCCGGGTAAGGCGAAGCCGCCACCCGGCAAGTCTTATTCAATAAAAATATGCGGGTAGAAACGCGAAAGATCCTGCGTAATCAGCGCGCGATCTTCGCGAATACCAATCCCGGCAGGCTGATCGTTAATAAGCCAGCTGCCGATCAGCGTATAGCTGTCGCCAAACTTCGGCAGTTGATAAAACGCCTGGACGATCATCCCTTCCTCACCGTACGGCCCTTCAACCGCTTCCAGCGTTTTACCGTTTTCGATAATCGAGACGTTCGCGCCTTCACGGGAGAAGATTGGCTTAACGACGTATTTCTCCATCGGCGGGAAATCATCTTCGGCAAAGTAAGCAGGCAGCAGGTTCGGGTGGTTCGGGAACATCTCCCACAGCATCGGCAGCAGGGCTTTATTGGAGATAATGCTCTTCCAGGCTGGTTCCAGCCAGCGCACACCGGCGTCTTCCAGCTTGGTAGAAAACATTTCGCGCAGCATGTATTCCCACGGGTAGAGCTTGAACAGGTTGCTGATCACCTGATCCTGCGTGTCCGTAAACTGACCTTTTTCACCTAAACCGATCTCTTCGATATAGAGGAATTCCGTCGCCACTTCCGCTTCGGCTGCGCAGTCCTGCAAATACTGAACCGTACCGCGATCTTCTTCGGTATCGCGACAGCAGGCGAGGTGCAACAGGTTGAAACCGTGCTGTTCACGCAGTTCGGCGAAACGCTCAATCAGTTTTTCCTGAAGGCTGTTGAACTGGTCGCTGCCTTCCGGCAAGTTTCCGGCATTCGCCTGATCTTCCAGCCAGATCCACTGGAAGAACGCGGCTTCGTACAGGGAGGTTGGCGTATCTGCGTTGTTTTCTAAAAGCTTCGGTTCACCCACGCCATCCCATGCCAAATCGAGGCGAGAGTAGAGCGAAGGCTGGTTCGTTTTCCAGGACTGACGAACAAAGCTCCAGGTGTGCTTCGGAATGCGGAATTTGGTCATCAGCTCATCGCTGTCGATGACTTTCTCTACCACCTTCAGGCACATCTGGTGCAGTTCTGCGGTCACCTCTTCAAGCTTTTCGACCTGCGCGAGCGTGAGCTTATAGTAAGCGTCTTCACACCAGTACGGCTCGCCGTACATGGTGTGAAAGTTGAAACCGTATTCGGTGGCTTTTTCGCGCCAGTCCGGGCGCTCGACAATACTGACTCGTTCCATGATCAGCCGCCCATTGAGCGAGTCGAAGAGCCGGTCGCACTACGCTGCATGGTGGTTTGTTTCGCCACAGACTCACCGAAGCCGCCACGGGTAATGGTGCTGGTAGTGGCTGGTTTCGGTGCCATCGCGGTTTTCGGTACGGTCATCGTACGGCCAGGCGTTGCCGCACCGTAACCCTTGCCGGTGGCATCGGTGTATTTACCGTACGCCGGGCTGTTTGGGTTTTTAGAACTAAACAGCGGTTGCTGCTGGTAGCCCGCGCCGCCGCTCATCAGACGGCCCATCATATAACCCGCCATCAGAGGCATCCAGAAGCTACCGCTGGACTGTGCCTGCGCCTGGTTTTCCGGCGCCATACCTGCCTGAGCAGGAGCCTGCTGGCACTGGCCTTCGCCGAATTCGGCTACACAGTCTTCGCGTGAGGCATATTTCGGCGCGGTACGTTCTGCCTCTTTCAGGGCGTTGTTATAGGCCGTCGTACACTCGGCGGCTTTACCGGTTGCGCTCGCACAATCGTCAGCGTTTTGATAGAGCGACACCGTTTCGTCGCTTTGCTCACAGCCTGCCAGCATAAAGACGGCGGTGACCGCCAGCGCGACAGGTGTCAGGTGGCGTGCGTTCCAGCTTTTGCGGAACGACGCGTGATTCATCGTTTTTGTCCGTTTCATATTTGTCTTCCAGGACCCAGGGGTATTAACGCTCAGGATAGAGGATGAGTGGTTGAAAATGAAGCGAAGAGGGGCGAAATCCGGGGGATCTTTACGTTGGCTTACGTTCGGGGGGGATTAATGTGCTCCCTCAGCCCTGTGGGAGAGGGCTGGGGTGAGGGCATCAGGCCGCACTGGGCCTGATGACACACTTAGTTGCGGAACGGATTCGTGCCGCTGCTGGCAGGTGAGGTGCTGCGTGCTGCCGCTGGCTGTGCAACCGGGGCGCTGCCGTTAGCGTTGAAGTTATCAACCGCGGCATCCTGCTCTGGATTTTCCGGCGCCACGCTGTCAGGCGACGTGGATACCGGTTTACCCAGCGTACTGTTCAGCATTTGCAGATCCTGCTCGTTCAGCGTACCCAGCGCCTGCTTGATGTTCAGCTGGTTAATCAGGTACTGGTAACGTGCGCTGGAGAGCTGCTGTTTCGCGTTATACAGCGTGGTCGTTGCGTCTAACACGTCAACGATGGTACGCGTACCGACGGAGTAGCCTGCTTCCATCGCGTCCAGAGAGCTTTGCGCAGAGACAACGGCCTGTTTGTAGGCGTTGATGCTACTGATAGAGGCATTGACGTTGTTAAAGGAAGAACGCACGGTCTGCACCACGTTGCGGTGCGCGCTTTCCAGCTGCTCGCTGGCACCCACAAAGTTGTATTGCGCCTGTTTCACCTGAGAGTTAACCATCCCGCCCTGGTACAGCGGCAGAGAGAAGCTAAGGCCCACTTTGTTCTGGCCAACGTTGCTGTCGTCATAGGCCTGAGACGTCGTTTTAGACCCGCTGTAGCTGGTATCCGATACGCCGGTAGAGGCGCTCAGGCTCAGGGTTGGCAGGTGACCATCCTGTGCAAGGCGGATCTGCTCGCGTGCCAGATCCTGGCTCAGGCGCGCCTGCAATAAGGTCAGGTTACGGTTTTCCGCTTCTTTCAGCAGAGCATTAACCGCCTGCGGTTTGTCCGTTTTGAAACTGTCCACGTTCAGAGAGGCCAGCTCAGGATAGTAGTTACCGGTGACCTGACGCAGTGCTTCCAGTGCGTTGTCGAGGTTGTTACGTGCGGTCACTTCGTTTGCCAGTACGGTATCGTACTGTGAACGGGCGTTCTGCACGTCAGTGATCGCAACCAGACCCACATTAAAACGCTGGGTGGTTTGATCTAACTGACGGTAAATCGCCTGTTTCTGCGCTTCGGTATAGGAGAGCGCGTCAATCGCGCTCAGTACCTGGAAATAGGCGGTCGCGGTATTCAGGATCAGCGTTTGCTGATCGGTCTGATAGGTGACATCCTGAATGCCTGCGCTCTTTTCCTGCAAACTCAGTTCACGCCATTTGGACATGTCGAACAGGGTCTGTGTAAGCTGTAAAGAGGCGCTGGTGGCATTCGAGTCGATGCCATTGTTATCGCGAAAACCGTTAGTGTAGGTATAATCTGCACCTAAGCCTAACTGCGGCAGCAGTGGACTACGTGCTTCGTTAATCTTTTCAAACGCAGCATCACGATCGGCCGCTGATTTACGTAAATCAGGGTTGCCCAGACGTGCCTGCTGGTAGACCTGTAACAGGTTCTCTGCCTGGCTCATTGCACTGAAGCCCGTCAGGCTCAGGCCGATAAGGATGGGGAGCAATTTCTTCATTTGCATTCCTTGTTGTGAAGCAGTATTAGCGCTGATCTAATTAAAAATAATTGCCGATTCTAACAGAATCATCCACACCAAAAGGTTGGCGTAACGTGCCATCTGGCGGTAATTTGCTCCAATCTACCATATAGCCATACAAACGGCAGCCAAACAGCCTTGAAATTCACAATTTCATCACCATTGCTACCAGGACTCGACCGATGCAAAAACCAGAAAACGTGCCTGTCACCTTCGCCAAAAACGATGTAGAAATTATTGCACGAGAAACGCTTTATAGCGGTTTTTTTTCAATGGAACTTTACCGTTTCAGGCATCGCCTGTTTAACGGTGAAATGAGCGGTGAAATCAAACGCGAAATTTTTGAGCGCGGGCATGCGGCAGTCTTGCTACCCTTTGACCCAGTGCGTGATGAAGTCGTGCTGGTCGAGCAGGTCCGTATTGCGGCGTATGATACCAGCGAAACGCCGTGGTTGCTGGAGATGGTGGCCGGGATGATCGAGGAGGGTGAGTCGGTCGAAGACGTCGCTCGCCGTGAGGCGCTGGAAGAGGCAGGCCTGGCGATCGGTCGGACGAAACCGGTGTTGAGCTACCTGGCAAGTCCGGGGGGAACAACGGAACGCTCATCTATTATGGTGGGCGAAGTGGACGCCACGACAGCGAAAGGGATCCACGGTCTGGCAGATGAAAACGAAGATATTCGGGTTCATGTGGTGAGTCGGGAGCAGGCTTACCAATGGGTAGAAGAGGGTTTTATCGACAACGCAGCGTCTGTCATCGCCTTGCAATGGCTGCAACTGCATCATCAGAATTTACGAAACGAGTGGAAAAAATGAAGCGCTATACACCTGACTTCCCAGAAATGATGCGCCTGTGCGAAACCAATTTCGCCCAGCTGCGCCGCCTGCTGCCGCGAAACGACGCGCCCGGCGAAACGGTAAGCTATCAGGTGAGCAACGCGCAGTATCGGTTAACGATAACAGAATCAACGCGCTACACTACGCTGGTGGAGATTGAGCAAACGGCGCCGAGCATCAGCT
>NZ_JABMCU010000248.1:0-5351 GCF_013179605.1 Enterobacter sp. CM29
GCCAACACCGCCGCGAACAATAAACGAGTAACCTGCAAGCATAACGCCACCGATACCGCTGACGGCCATCAGTGCAAAAAGGGTAATTACGGCCAGTTTCGTTGCCTTCATCATGTGCTCCTGTTGTTAACGGAACAATTATACGGTGAAGCGCAGCTGTTAATGAACCATTAAATGCCGTTACAACGCATTTGGCCCCAGCGAGTAAACGGGATAACCATGTTCGCGCCATTCCGTCAGGAGCTGCTGCTGGGAAGCGGAGGGGACTTCGCCACACCAGACCAGCAGCGTCTGCCCCTCAAACAGTTCCGGCCTGAGCTGTGCCAGGGAGTGTGCAAGCACGTCAACGCGCCAGCCCTGCTGGGTGGCAATCCAGGCTTCGAGCCACAGCCGGGTGGTATCGTGGACGTTCCAGCCGATCACCAGCGCATCTTTGCTGTTTTTATTCCGCGCTGAGGCAAGACAGACGGAAATATAGTTAATGAGCACGCCATCAAGCATGCTGAGCAGTGCCTGTAAGGTGGTTTGCTGACACTGAAGCCGACGCCGTAGGGGAATAAAAAGATGGGTGATCAGGGTTTGCGCGGGGTAGTCTCGACCCTGTTCTTTGATCCAGCCGCGCAGACGCTGCAAATTGCCGGTCTGCAACAGCCTCAGCAGCGTTTCCTGCTGCTCGCGCCAGAGATGCTGCGTATCAGGATCGTCCTGGCTCAGAAGCGACTTCACCTTGCCTACCTGTACGCCATTGTCGATCCAGCTTTTGATCTCGCGGATCCGGTCAATATCCGCATCGTTAAACAGGCGGTGCCCGCCATCCGTTCTTTGCGGCTTAAGCAATCCATACCGTCGCTGCCACGCCCGTAGCGTAACGGGATTGATATCACACAGGAGTGCCACTTCACCTATCGTGTAAAGCGCCATTTTCGCCCCCAGGCTTGCGCGTCCCCAGCTTAACTGTAGACCCACTTTGCGGAACCAGGAAGATTTGATTCTTTTTTGTACAAATTATACGAAAGACAGGTTATCTCCGGCAAAAGGTGTGATGACGGACACGATTTATCGCTTTTTTGGCACGTTTCAAAGAAAGTTAACCGCCATCAGTGTATGTTACGCGTTTTTAGAATGTGCGGTTTGTGAGTATGTACGAGTTTAATCTGGTGCTGCTGTTGCTTCAGCAGATGTGCGTGTTTCTTGTCATCGCCTGGTTGATGAGCAAAACGCGCCTGTTCATTCCGCTGATGCAGGTCACCGTCCGTCTGCCGCACAAATTCCTCTGCTACGTCGTATTTTCCATATTCTGCATTATGGGGACCTGGTTTGGTCTCCATATTGAAGATTCCATCGCCAATACGCGCGCCATTGGCGCGGTAATGGGCGGGCTGCTCGGAGGCCCGGTCGTGGGCGGTCTGGTGGGGTTAACCGGCGGCCTGCACCGCTATTCGATGGGCGGTATGACGGCACTAAGCTGCATGATCTCCACCATTGTCGAAGGGCTGCTCGGTGGTCTCGTCCACAGCTATATGATTAAGCGCGGACGGCCGGATAAAGTGTTCAGTCCCCTTACCGCCGGGGCGATCACCTTCGTGGCGGAAATGGCGCAGATGGCGATCATCCTGCTGATCGCGCGCCCGTTTGACGATGCGTTACATCTGGTCAGCAGCATTGCCGCACCGATGATGGTCACCAATACCGTTGGTGCGGCGCTGTTTATGCGCATTCTGCTCGACAAACGCGCCATGTTCGAAAAATACACCTCGGCATTTTCTGCCACCGCATTAAAAGTTGCGGCGTCGACGGAAGGGATCCTGCGGCAGGGATTCAACGAGGAGAACAGCATGAAGGTGGCGCAGGTGCTGTATAAAGAGCTGGATATCGGGGCCGTGGCGATTACCGATCGCGAAAAGTTGCTGGCGTTTACCGGTACCGGGGACGACCACCATCTTCCAGGTAAGCCGATCTCCTCGGCCTACACTTTGCGCGCTATTGAAACGGGTGAAGTGGTGTATGCCGACGGGAATGAAGTGCCGTACCGCTGTTCCCTGCATCCGCAGTGCAAACTTGGCTCTACGCTGGTTATTCCCCTGCGGGGCGAAAACCAGCGCGTCATGGGCACCATTAAGCTTTACGAAGCCAAAAATCGCCTTTTCAGCTCCATCAACCGCACGCTGGGGGAGGGTATCGCCCAGCTGCTTTCGGCGCAAATCCTGGCGGGGCAGTATGAACGGCAAAAAGCGCTGCTGACGCAGTCAGAAATTAAGCTCCTGCACGCTCAGGTGAATCCGCATTTCCTGTTTAACGCGCTTAACACGCTGAAGGCGGTGATCCGCCGCGACAGCGATCAGGCCGCGCAGCTGGTGCAATTTCTGTCGACATTTTTCCGCAAAAACCTGAAGCGTCCCTCGGAGATCGTCACCCTCGCGGACGAGATTGAGCATGTAAACGCCTATCTGCAAATTGAAAAAGCGCGCTTCCAGTCACGATTACAGGTGTCGTTATCCGTCCCGGATGAGCTGGCGTATCAGCATCTTCCGGCCTTTACCCTGCAACCGATTGTGGAGAACGCCATTAAGCATGGGACGTCGCAGCTGCTGGGAACCGGAGAAATCATGATTTCCGCTTCCCGTTTTAACCACCATCTTGTACTGGATATTGAAGATAACGCGGGGCTGTATGAAGCCTCCGCGTCAGGCGGTCTGGGCATGAGCCTGGTGGATAAGCGCCTGCGCGCACATTTTGGTGATGACTGCGGTATCACCGTCGCCTGTGAGCCAGACCGCTATACCCGAATTACCTTACGATTGCCGCTGGAGGAGAACGCATGTTAAGAGTGCTGATTGTTGATGATGAGCCGTTAGCACGGGAAAACCTGCGTGTCCTGTTGCAGGAGCAGAGTGATATTGAGGTCGTGGGGGAATGCGCCAATGCCATTGAAGGCATCGGTGCTGTGCATAAACTGCGCCCGGACGTGCTGTTCCTTGATATTCAGATGCCGCGCATCAGCGGTCTGGAGATGGTCGGCATGCTCGACCCGGAGCACCGTCCCTATATCGTCTTTCTGACGGCCTTTGATGAGTACGCGGTAAAGGCGTTTGAAGAGCACGCGTTTGATTATCTGCTGAAACCGATTGAAGAGAAACGCCTTGAAAAGACCCTGACCCGTCTGCGCCAGGAGCGTACCGCGCAGGACGTGACGCTGCTGCCGGAGCATCAGCAGCCCCTGAAGTTTATCCCCTGTACCGGGCACAGCCGGATTTACCTCCTGCAAATGGACGACGTTGCCTTTGTCAGCAGTCGTCTGAGCGGGGTATACGTCACCAGCGCCGAAGGTAACGAAGGCTTTACCGAGCTGACCCTGCGCACGCTGGAGAGCCGCACGCCGCTGATCCGCTGCCATCGTCAGTACCTGGTGAACATGGCGCACCTGAAGGAGATCCGCCTGGAAGATAACGGCCAGGCCGAACTGGTGCTACGTGCAGGGCAAACCGTGCCCGTCAGTCGTCGCTATCTGAAAAGTTTGAAAGAGGCGATAGGGCTGTAAAACTGGTACACTGCGCGCCATTGCATCATCGACATTCGAAGGCTCTATGCTAAGTAACGATATTCTTCGTAGCCTGCGCTACACCCTGAAAGCGAACAATAATGACATGGTGCGCATTCTTGCGCTCTCCGACATGGAATCCACGTCCGCCGGGTTCGACACCTGGATGACTAAAGAAGATGAAGAGGGTTTTGTTCGCTGCCCGGACATCATTCTGTCGGGCTTCCTGAACGGCCTGATCTACGACAAGCGCGGCAAAGATGAATCTGCGCCTGAGCTGGCGCTTGAGCGTCGGGTGAATAACAACACGGTGCTGAAAAAGCTGCGTATTGCGTTCTCCCTGAAAACTGACGACATTCTGGCGATCATGACCGAGCAGAAATTTCGCGTGTCGATGCCGGAAATCACCGCCATGATGCGCGCGCCGGATCATAAAAATTACCGCGAGTGTGGGGATCAGTTTCTGCGTTATTTCCTGCGTGGGTTGACGCAGCGGGTGCATAACCAGAAGGGGTGATTTTTAGCCGGGTGGCGGCCTCGCCTTACCCGGCTAAAAACTCGTTGGCCCGTGCAAGCGTAGCGCCGCCGGGCAAAAAAAAGCCGGATTCTCATCCGGCTTATTTATTACTTCACCTGCTGACCCGGCTTCGCGCCTTCGTCAGGGCTTAACAGGAAGATGTCTTTTCCGCCCGGGCCTGCGGCCATCACCATCCCTTCAGAGATGCCGAAGCGCATTTTACGCGGCGCCAGGTTTGCCACCATCACGGTCTGACGACCGATCAGCACCTGCGGATCAGGGTACGCGGAACGAATGCCGGAGAAGACGTTACGTTTCTCGCCGCCCAGATCCAGCGTCAGACGCAGCAGTTTGTCAGAACCTTCCACGAACTCCGCGTTTTCGATCAGCGCCACGCGCAGGTCGACTTTGGCGAAATCATCAAAGGTGATGGTCTCCTGAATCGGATCGTCCGCCAGCGGGCCGGTCACCGGCGCGGCAGCCGCTTTCACCTCTTCTTTTGATGCTTCCACCAGCGCGTCAACCTGTTTCATCTCGATGCGGTTATACAGCGCCTTGAAGGTGTTCACCTTGTGGCCGAGCAGCGGCTGCTGGATGGCATCCCAGGTCAGTTCGGTGTTCAGGAATGCTTCCGCGCGGGCTGCCAGCTGCGGCAGAACCGGCTTCAGCCAGGTCATCAGCACGCGGAACATGTTCAGACCCATGGTGCAGATCGCCTGCAAGTCGGCGTCGCGGCCTTCCTGTTTCGCCACCACCCATGGTGCCTGCTCGTCGACATATCGGTTGGCCACGTCTGCCAGCGCCATGATTTCGCGAATGGCTTTACCAAATTCACGACTTTCCCAGGCTTCGCCAACCGCAGCGGCGGCGTCGGTGAAGGTTTTATACAGCTCAGGATCGGCCAGTTCGGCAGAGAGCACGCCGTCAAAGCGTTTAGCGATAAAACCTGCGTTACGGGACGCCAGGTTCACCACCTTGTTGACGATGTCCGCGTTCACGCGCTGCACGAAATCTTCCAGATTCAGGTCGATATCGTCGATGCGGGAAGAGAGCTTCGCGGTGTAGTAGTAGCGCAGGCTATCCGCATCGAAGTGGTTCAGCCAGGTGCTGGCCTTAATAAACGTCCCGCGAGATTTGGACATCTTCGCGCCGTTGACCGTTACGTAGCCGTGTACGAACAGGTTAGTCGGCTTGCGGAAATTGCTGCCTTCAAGCATCGCTGGCCAGAACAGGCTGTGGAAGTAAACGATGTCTTTGCCGATGAAGTGGTACAGCTCGGCGGTGGAATCTTTCTTC
>NZ_JABMCU010000249.1:0-5324 GCF_013179605.1 Enterobacter sp. CM29
ACGGCGATAAAATCCTGGTGTTCACTATGACCTGCACCCGCGCGCCGGGCGATGCCGACGGCGCGCTGTTTGGCGATCTTCTCAGGAGCTTCCGCTTCCACCATTAACTTCAGGGACCGTTGTTATGTTTGAAGCAGCACGCGTTGGTGATGATATCGGCCACTCCGGTGCGCTGGCCGGGATGATTGCCGGAACGATTGTCGGTGGCCTGATTGCCGCAGCCGGGGGCATTCTGGCGGGGGCCATGTTTATTGCCGGTCTCGGCGCATCCTGTCTTGGCGTGGGCGTCCTGCTCGTCGGCGCCAGCCTGGCCGTGGGATATTACACCGGGGAGCTGGCGACTGCCGCCAGGGACAGCATCGCCGACGCCGGGGCATCCAGCATGACGAAGAAAGGCGTCATCACCTCCGGCTCGCCCAACGTGTTTATCAACGGTAAACCCGCCGCGCTTGCCACCGATAGCACCGTCGACTGTTCTGACGACGGCTCGCAGCAGATGGCCGAAGGCTCTAAGCGTGTCTCCATTAACGGCCAGCCAGCGTCCCGCATCGGGGATCGCACCACCTGCGACGCGAAGGTGATGACCGGTTCGGACAACGTCATTATCGGCGGCGACCCGCAGCAAACCCTCCCCATTCAGTCTGAAGTGCCCGAGTGGCTCTACAAGGTCTCCGATCTTACCCTGCTGTTCGCCGGGCTTCTCGGCGGCTGGGGCGGCGCCGCTGGCAAAGTCGGGGCGCTCTCTAAGCTGCTGGGCAAAATCCCCGGCATCAATAAGCTGGCCCGTATCGCCTGTCGCGCCGGCACGCTGATGACCGGCGTGGCGGCCGCGGGGATCATCGCCCGCCCGGTGGATATCGTCAGCGGACAGAAGTTTCTTAGCGGGGATGATGAGCTGGACTTCGTCCTGCCTTCCCGTCTTCCGGTGCGCTGGCAGCGCTACTGGCGCAGCGGCAATCCCGGCGACAGCGTGTTGGGCCGCGGATGGAGCCTGTTCTGGGAAAGCCGCCTGGAGCCTTATCAGGACGGCCTGGTGTGGCGCGCACCGTCCGGCGATTACGTCGCCTTCCCGAAGGTCCCGAAAGGGATGCGCTCCTACTGCGAAAGCGAAAAAAACTGGCTTGAACATCACCAGGACGACAGCTGGTCGGTGTATGACGTCAGCGGCGAGCGCTGGCACTATGCGCCGCTGCGGGATGATGCCCCGTCGCTGCTCCTGCGCCTCTCCGAACCCTGCGGCAACGATATCCTCTTTGAGTGGAATGCGGATAATACCCTGCATGCCCTGACAGACTGTGCGGGCCAGCGCGTGGTCTGCCGCTACGACCGCGACAGGCTCGTTGGCGCCTGGCTGGATGACGAGATCTGCCTGGTCAGTTACGCTTATGATGAACAGCGCCAGCTGGTCTCCGTGACCGGCCGGGGCGGTAGCGTGCGCCGACGCTTCAGCTGGCAGGATGGGCTGATGAGCGCTCATGAGGACGCCAACGGCCTGCTGAGCGAATACCGCTGGCGGGAGATTGACGGCCTGCCGCGCGTGGTCGGCTTCCGCCATAGCGGCGGCGAACGGCTGACGTTCGAATACGATTTTGAGAACGGCACCCGCCGCGCGACCCGCGAAGACGGCGCGCAGGCGCACTGGCTGGTGGATGACGACGACAACGTCGCGCGCTTCACGGATTACGACGGTCGCCAGACGACGTTTGTCTACCGCGACGGCGAGCTCTGCCACGTCATTCTGCCGGGCGGGGCGATGCGCCGCAGCACGTGGGACAAATACGGCCGCATGACCAGCGAGACGGACCCGGCGGGCCGCCGCACGGAGTATCACTGGCATCGCCTGACCGACCGCATCACCCGCACGGTTTACCCGGACGGTACCTCATCGCAGGCCATGTACGACCTTCGCGGTCGCCTGCTGTCGGAGACGGATCCGGCCGGTAGCACCACCGCGTATCGCTATCCCGATGATGAAGAATTCCTCCCGGAGAGCATCACCGACGCCATCGGCGGCGTGGTGCGCCTGGTCTGGAACCACCAGGGGCTGCTGACGCAGCGCACCGACTGCTCCGGCAGCGTCACCCGCTTCACCTACGACCGCTTCGGGCAGCTGATTGCCAGCGAAGATGCAGAAGGGAATATCACGCGGCGGGAGTGGAGCCGTGCCGGGCTGCTCAGCGCCGTGATCCATCCGGACGGCAGCCGCGAGTCGCTGGTGTGGAACGAACGCGGCCAGCTCACGGGCTGGCGCGACCCGCTGGAAAGCGAGGTGAGCTGGGCCTATAACGCGCTCGGCCTCCCGGTCAGCCTTACCGACCGTATTGGTCGCGTGCGCCAGTGGCGCTACGACCCGCGCGGTAACCTTCTGCGACTCGATAACGGCAACGGGGCGGAATACCGCTTCACCTATGACGCCGTGGGCCGCCCGCTCAGCGAAACGCGCCCGGACGAGACCGTGCGCCATATGGAATGGGACGCGCGAGGGTTTCTCTGCGCGCTCGAAGAAAACGGACGGCCTGCCGCCGACGGCGGCATCGCCCGTCGCGTCCAGCAGTTCAGCTATGACGACAGCGGGCTGCTGATCGGGCGCACTCAGCGCCACGCGGAGTACCGCTACTTCCGCGACCTGAGCGGCCAGATTACCCGCATCCGCCGCACGCCGACGGCCGAAGGCGTTGCCCTGGGTATCGAAAGCGATGAGATCGCTTACCGCCACGACGCCGCCGGACGCGTGCTGAGCGAGTCCGGCATTAACGGCGCGGTGGGCTACGAATGGGATGCCCTGAGCAACCTGACCGGCCTGACGCTGCCCGGCGAGCAAAAGCTGGCCTGGCTGCACTACGGCTCCGGCCACGTCAGCGCCATCCGCTTCGGGCAGCAGCTGGTGACCGAGTTCACCCGCGACCGCCTGCATCGCGAAGTGCGCCGCACCCAGGGCGCGCGCGAGCAGTTCCGCCAGTATGACAGCCTCGGCAGACGCACCCTGCAGTGCAGCGAACTGAGCACGGACGTGACCCTGCCGGAGCAGGCGCTACTGGAACGCCTGTATCGCTACACCGCGCGCGGTGAGCTTTCCGGCGTCAGCGACACCCTGCGCGGTGAGGTGGACTACGGCTACGACGCCGAAGGGCGTCTGCTGAAGCACTACGAGGCCCGACAGGGGCACAGCCGCGCGCAGTTCAGCTATGACGCCGCGGATAACCTCGCCGCCAGTGACGATGCGGTACCGGTTACGGATAACCGCCTCCAGCACTGGCAGGCGCTGTTTATGAAATACGACTCCTGGGGCAACCTGGTCAGCCGCCGCATCGGGCTGTACGAGCAGCATTATGCGTATGACGCCGAGAACCGTCTGGTATCCGCCCGCGGAACCGGGCCGGAAGGGCGGTTTGAGGCGCGCTACCACTACGACGCGCTGGGCCGCCGTACGCGCAAAATCGTCACCACGACGCACGGCACCACCGACACCCGCTTCCTGTGGCAGGGCTACCGTCTGCTGCAGGTGCAGCAGGAGAGCGGGCTGCGCAGCACCTATGTATACGACCCGAATGAAGCCTGGAGCCCGCTGGCACGGGTGGATCACCTTCGTGACCAGAGCAGCGGTGAGATTTACTGGTTCAATACCGATCTGAACGGTGCTCCGCTGGAGGTCACAGACGAGCGCGGCGCGGTGCGCTGGAGCGGCCAGTACGGCAGCTTTGGCGAGGTGCGCCATCAGAGCGAAGGGTTCTCACGGTTGGTGAATCGCACGGCGATGGCACACCAGCCGCTTCGCTATGCCGGGCAGTACGCTGACGGTGAAACGGGGCTGCACTATAACCTGTTCCGCTACTACGACCCGCAGGTCGGGCGGTTTATTGTGCAGGACCCGATTGGGTTGAATGGTGGAAACTTAAATTTATATAATTATGCCCCTAACCCTCTGTTATGGATAGACCCTATGGGTCTGGCATTGAGCGGCGTTGACTTTAGTGGAAGCCCATCACTTTATCCTGTTACTGGGACGCAACGAAATATCGTTGAAATTACCCTTCAAGGATCAAGGGGGCGGGATTTCACAGAAGCCTACAAACTTGCAGGCATAAGTGAAGCTGATGCAAGCGAATATACATGGCATCACCTTGATGATTTTGATCCAAAAACAGGTAAGTCAACTATGCAGTTGGTCACGACTGAGGCGCACAAAGCATCTTTCCCACATAAGGGGTCTGTATCTCAGTTCGAAAAACATTTTGGAGTGAAGTATGGCTCTCCTGAAGCTATAAAAATATCTCATAGTAAAGGATGGCTGAGAGGTCGTATTCCTAAACATTGTCAATAGGAGAGAAATGATGATTAAACTTATAGACTCTTCCCCTGCTGTATCTGCTGATGAGCTAGGCAAGATCGAAGTTTCGCTGGGCGTAACTTTTCCTAATGCCTTAAAATCTATATGGCTTATAAGTAATGGTGGCATACTGGACGAAGGTCGTCGTGTTTATCAAAGCGAACACTACGAGAATGATATAAAATATTTCCTACCTATATTACATACTAAAAAATCGGGCATATTAACTGTTGATGATTACTATAAGGATTTAGTAGTTAACAAAAAAATTCTTGCAGAAAATTTTATACCATTCGCAATTGATGGAGGTGGGTTCCCCTATTGTGTTGGGGTAAATGATGGTGCAGTATATTTTTGTGATTTGGAAAATCAGGAGGAGATCTATCTTGAGCCAAATTTTGAAAGTTTTATTGGAAAAATAATTCCTGAAGATGAAGCATGGTGATACAGGTTCTTACCCTCGTAAGAGGGGGGCTTTGTTGATCACTACTTTTTACAGGGGGCTTCATTGATGTAATGATGAAGTGCCCAATTATTTCATTAATAACATATTTCCTTTTCTGCTATACACCGATCTGTCAGTTTATTGTGCAGGCTTCGAGAGTGTTAAAGGGAGGGTTAAACTTATACTCAAATGTTCCCAACCAACTTACCTGGATAAATTTATTAGGGTTAATGCAATGGGCATGGAACCCAAATGGAATGGGATACCATTTAATGCCACGAAACATAGCCAACAGCATTGGACCAACCGATCTTGGTACTATGAAAAATATGCCAACGTTTTTCCCGGATCCTTATAGCGCTGGAATGCATGAAGAACTATATAGATCTATTAAAAATGGTACTGGAAAAAATCAAGGGCCGTGGCAAGGATCCGCGGACGATCTATTAAATGTGACTAGCCGTAATTTAGATTCCGTTTCACATATAACAAACGATTTAAGGTTTCCTTCGACGGCTGGAATCTTAGTCAAAATGTCACTCCTGAAGAAGC
>NZ_JABMCU010000025.1:0-30990 GCF_013179605.1 Enterobacter sp. CM29
CTCACGCGTTTGGCCAGGATCAGCTACTAAAACCGTTAACCCAATTTTTGCAGCGCTATCCCCAGCTTTCTGTTGAGTGGATGCTTAACGATCGCTCGGTTGATTTCCTCGGCGACAACCTTGACTGTGCTATTCGGGTAGGCGTGGAAGTCGATCCGGCAACCGTGTCTGTGCTACTGGCTGAAGTGCCGCGCTCGGTGGTAGCGTCACCGGCACTCCTTGCCCGTTTTCCCGCGGTTAACACGCCGGACGATCTGCAACATCTCCCCTGGATTGCAATCAGCTCTTTTTATCAACGCCATGTGGAACTCTTCCACGAGGCAACACCCACCCCGGCGAGAGTTACCATTACGCCACGCCTGAGTACCGACAGCCTGTATGTAGCGCGCAATACGGCAATCACCGGGCTAGGCGTGGCGGTGGTATCCAGCTGGACGGTACAGGATGATATTCGGGAAGGGCGACTGGTGCATTTACTGCCAGAGTGGCAGCCAGCAGCGCTACCGGTACATCTGGTTTATCCCTGGTCACGCTATTATCCGGCGCGCTTGCGGCGTTTTCTGGAGCTGATGCGGCAGATAATGCCGGAGGTCACCGGTATGAGAAAGCCCCTGCAACAGCCATAAAAAAGCCGACCCGAAGGTCGGCTTTCAGTCTTAGCGTGCGTTATTCAACAGGCTGAGGACGAGTAGCTGGGGCAGTAGCCATGTGCGTCGCACTGTGACCACCGGCAGCACCTTTACCTTCGAAGTTGAATTCCGGACGAACCCAGTCACTATGGCGTGGTGCTTCAGGCACGTACTCAGGTGCCGGGGCACGAGTCATTGGCGCGGTAGCAATGTGAGCAGGCGCTACAGCTTCAACGATCTCAACCGGCTCAGATTTCACTTCAGGCGCTTTGACCTCTTCGACAACAGGTTCAACCTGAATCTCGACGTCCTGAACAACCTCTTCCGTCACCGTTTCGACGGCAACGTCTGCGGGCTCTTCTGCTGCGGATACAGGCTTAGCGTCTTCCGCGACTTCTTCAGCCACCACGGTATCTTCTTCGGCAATGATCTGCGGTGCGGCATCAACCGGCGCAGCAATTACTTCAGGATGGGTCGTTTCCACTTCCACAGCCTGCGGCGGCGCTGTTTCAACAACCTGCGGTTCGACCACGGTTGCCGCTTCAGTCACGACATCTTCCACCGCGACGACCGGTGCAATCACCTCTTCGGTCACAGCCTGTTCTTCAACAGCCTGCTCCGGACGTGCAACCGGATAACGGATCCAGACTTTACCGGATGCCATCTCAGGTGACGCGCACGCCACGGTCATTGGCATTGGAGACTGGGTCGGGTAACGCTCGTCACGATAACGACGGCGACGCTGACCGCTCACGCGCAGATGGCGTGGAGAACGGCGGGAGCGACGCGGCATACCTGCGTTATCACGATTTTCGCTGCTTTCGTCCTGCTCAACCTGATTTTCCACTACGGCTGGCAGGTCAACTTTCGCAACCTGAGTACCCGTTGTGCTTTCAACCGCTTCAACCGCGATAACGTCGTTTTCTTCGGCCTGAACAACACCCACACGTACTTTCTGGGTCAGCTGGCGCTGCTTACGACGCGGCATAACCTGAGTACGCTCTTCCTGCTCAGTGTCCTGCTGTTCTACAGGCGCTTCGCGATTCAGGTTTTTGACTTCCTGCTGAGCCTGGCGTTTGTCATCGTTACGACGACGGTTACGCTCGCGGCGAGGCTGCTGCTCGTCACGCTGTTTGCTCTTCTCGGACTCATCGCCCGCCTGCTGGCGAATCTCACGATCTTCAACGTTCTGCTGTTGCTTCTCGCGACGGTTGCGACGGTTGTCCTCGCGCTGTTCACGACCTTCGTTGTTATCGGAACGATTATCACGGCGCTCATTACGATCGCCACGGTCGTTGCGGTCGCGACGGTTGTTCTGACGCTTACGACGGTCCTGCTGACGCTCTGGTTTCGCTTCTTTTGGCGCTTCTTTCGGCTCCTCAGGCTGAACTTCTTCGGCGGCAAACATTTTTTTCAGCGCACCGATGATGCGGCTCAGGAGACCAGGCTGCTCAGGCTGCGCTTTTGGCGCGGCAGGAGCCACTTTCTGCACAGCAGGTTTTTCCGCTGGTTTTTCCAGCGTCGCTTCTGGCGGTGCTTCCGGCATGATGAAGGTCGCTAAAGCTGGCTGCTCAGGCAGTTTACGCTCGGCAGGCTCTTCATCAGACGGCAGCGCCATTTCTTCTTCATGCAGCTTCGGCAGCAGGTAGCTGAGGGTGCTTGTCTCTTCGCCTTTGCGCACGCGCAGCACGTGATAGTGCGGGGTTTGCATCTCGTCGTTTGGCACGATGATGCAGCGAACGCCGCCCTGACGCGCTTCGATTGCGCTCACCGCTGCACGTTTTTCGTTCAGCAGGTAGGAGGCAATCGGCACTGGAACAATAGCGTGAACCTCTTTGGTGTTCTCTTTCAGCGCTTCTTCTTCAATCAGACGCAGAATAGAGAGGGAGAGAGATTCATTGTCACGCACGGTACCTGTACCGGAACAGCGCGGGCAGACGTGATGGCTGGACTCACCCAGAGACGGGCTGAGGCGCTGACGGGACATCTCCAGTAGGCCAAAGCGAGAAATATGGCTGATCTGGATACGCGCGCGATCCTGGCGCACCGCTTCACGCAGACGGTTTTCAACCGCACGCTGGTGGCGAACCGGGGTCATGTCGATGAAGTCGATAACGATCAGACCACCCAGGTCGCGCAGGCGGAGCTGGCGGGCGATTTCATCAGCGGCTTCAAGGTTGGTATTGAAGGCGGTCTCTTCGATGTCGCCGCCGCGGGTTGCTCGCGCGGAGTTGATGTCGATGGCGGTCAACGCTTCGGTGGTATCGATAACGATAGAACCGCCGGACGGCAGACGCACTTCACGCTGGAAGGCAGACTCGATCTGGGATTCAATCTGATAATGGCTGAACAGCGGGATTTCACCGGTGTACAGTTTAATTTTGCTGGTGAAATCCGGGCGACCCAGCGCGGCGATGTGCTGGCGAGCCAGCTCAAGCACTTTCGGGTTATCAATCAGAATTTCACCGATGTCCTGACGCAGATAATCACGGAAGGCACGCACGATGACGTTGCTTTCCTGGTGGATCAGGAACGGCGCAGCACGGCTTTCTGCCGCTTTCTTGATGGCTTCCCAGTGTTTCAGGCGGAAGCTCAGGTCCCACTGCAACGCTTCGGCAGATTTGCCAACGCCTGCGGTGCGCACGATAAGGCCCATGCCGTCTGGCAGTTCAAGACTTGCCAGTGCTTCTTTCAGCTCGGTACGGTCATCGCCTTCGATACGGCGAGAGATGCCACCCGCACGCGGGTTGTTTGGCATCAATACCAGATAGCTTCCTGCCAGACTGATAAAGGTGGTCAGCGCGGCGCCTTTGTTGCCACGCTCTTCTTTATCGATCTGGACGATAACTTCCTGACCTTCACGCAGAACATCTTTGATGTTCGGACGGCCATGGGAGTTGTAGTTTGCAGGAAAATATTCGCGGGCGATTTCTTTGAGAGGAAGGAAACCGTGACGCTCAGCACCGTAATCGACAAATGCAGCTTCAAGGCTTGGTTCAATGCGGGTGATTTTGCCTTTGTAAATGTTCGCTTTTTTCTGTTCGTGTCCAGGACTTTCGATATCCAGATCGTACAGGCGCTGCCCATCCACAAGGGCGACACGCAACTCTTCTTGCTGAGTTGCGTTGATTAACATTCTTTTCATCGTAACTTACTCGTTATTCTTACATTGACGACAAAGCTGCGGGCAAGGTGACGCTTTCCGGGGTATGAACCGATGGCCTCGTGTCTATTCACGTCGCCAACCTCACGGTTGTCGCTCGCTTAAGAGGCGCAGAGTGTCGGTTGCCTGTATTTCATAGGGAAACACAGCGCAATTATCAGGGGAATTGCCTGGGAAAACTCTCCAGAGAACAATCCTTATACCGGGAAGTACTGCAACCCGCAGCCCGCTAACTGCCTGAAAGATCAATACGTCTTACGCCATTGCTGCGTGGATGATCGGTCAGACAAAATTGGTCATTCCGTCGACATCCTTACAAAACCCGGATTTAACGCGGAAAACGGATTCATTATTCCACTGCTCGCCGGGTTATAGCAAGATGACTTTTACCAATTATCACCCGGTTACTCACAGTTTCTTCACTTCAACGGGGTGATTGGTTTAATAACCACCAAATCGATTGCGCGAAAGGGGAGTGGTCCGGATAAAAGTAAATATAAGCATAGAAAAATGAGTGGCGCTAATGTCAGACGCTATTTAGAATCGCCAACCATGAAAACAGAGACTCCAGCCGTAAAAATGGTTGCCATCGCCGACGACGAGGCGGGGCAACGTATCGATAATTTTTTGCGCACCCAATTGAAGGGTGTGCCAAAAAGTATGATTTATCGCATCTTGCGTAAGGGTGAGGTGCGGGTGAACAAAAAACGTGTGAAGCCCGAGTACAAGCTCGAGGCGGGCGATGAAGTCCGCATTCCACCGGTACGTGTTGCAGAGCGTGAAGAAGAGGTCGTTTCTCCGAAGCTGCAAAAAGTCGCGGCTTTGAGCGACGTTATCCTTTATGAGGACGACCACATTCTGGTGCTGAATAAACCGTCCGGAACGGCGGTACACGGGGGGAGCGGTCTGAGCTTCGGCGTGATCGAAGGTTTACGTGCGCTGCGCCCGGAAGCGCGTTTCCTCGAACTGGTTCACCGTCTTGACCGTGATACCTCAGGCGTGCTGCTGGTGGCGAAAAAACGTTCTGCACTGCGTTCCCTGCATGAACAGCTGCGCGAAAAAGGGATGCAGAAAGATTATCTGGCGCTGGTGCGCGGCCAGTGGCAGTCCCACGTGAAAGTGGTGCAGGCGCCGCTGCTGAAAAATATTCTGCAAAGCGGTGAGCGCATTGTTCGTGTAAATCAGGAAGGGAAACCGTCTGAGACGCGATTTAAAGTAGAAGAGCGCTACGAATTCGCCACGCTGGTGCGCTGTAGTCCGGTGACGGGGCGTACTCACCAGATTCGCGTCCATACCCAGTTTGCAGGCCATCCGATTGCGTTCGACGATCGCTATGGCGATCGCGAGTTTGATAAGCAGTTGGCGGGTACGGGGCTGTCGCGTCTGTTCCTGCATGCGGCAGCGCTGAAGTTTACCCATCCTAATACCGGTGAAGTTATCCGTATTGAAGCGCCGCTGGATGATCAGTTGAAACGCTGCCTGAAAGTTCTGCGCGGCTGATTATGTGCCGGGTGGCGCTGCGCTTACCCGGCCTACGAAATCCGTAGGCCCATACAAGCGAAGCGCTGCTGGGCAAAAATCACATCGTCAGCGGATTACACTCTTCTCGCCTTAACATCTGGCAGAGCGCAATCAGCGGCAACCCCACCAGCGTGTTGGGATCCCGCCCGTCCAGCTTGTCGAACAGTGCAATTCCCAGTCCTTCACTTTTGAAACTCCCTGCGCAGTTCAGAGGACGTTCCCGACGCACGTAATCCATAATCTCCTCCTCGCTGAGATGACGGAAGTGCACATCAAATGGCTCGCACTCGGTTTGCAGATGACCGGAGGCGGAATTATAAAGCGCCAGGCCGGTATAAAAGGTCACGATACTGCCTCGCGCACGCAAAAGCTGCTGGCAGGCGTTTTCTTCCGTATGCGGTTTACCGGTGATTTCGCCGCCCAGCACACAAACCTGATCGGAGCCTATAATCAGATGAGCGGGGTAACGTACGGCCAGCGACTGTGCTTTCTCTTTCGCGAGACGGGTCACCAGATGACGCGGTGACTCGCCCGGCTGTGGCGTTTCATCCACCTCCGGCGCGGCGCATTCAAACGGGATCCCGAGCTTTTCCAGCAGCATTCGGCGATAAGGTGAAGTGGAAGCAAGGACGAGATTTGGCATATTTTTATCACCAGATATAGCGTATCGATGCCAGCCATTTTAAACTACAGGCCGCAATGTGTGCGAATAATTGGCAAAAGGCAGCTCTGGTTGCCTTTTTCTTTGACTCTATGACGTTACAAAGTTAATATGCGCGCCCTATGCAAAAGGTAAAATTACCCCTGACTCTTGATCCGGTTCGTACGGCTCAAAAACGCCTCGATTACGAAGGAATCTATTCTTCCGATCAGGCTGAGCGTATTGCCGAATCTGTAGTCAGTGTGGACAGTGATGTAGAGTGCTCCATGTCGTTCGCTATCGACAACCAGCGCCTCGCCGTTTTAACCGGTGATGCAAAGGTGACGGTAACGCTCGAATGTCAGCGCTGCGGGAAACCGTTTGTACAGCATGTTCACACAACGTATTGTTTCAGTCCGGTTCGTTCTGACGAACAGGCTGAAGCACTCCCGGAAGCGTATGAACCGATTGAGGTTAACGAATTCGGTGAAATCGATCTTCTGGCGCTGGTTGAAGATGAAGTCATCCTCTCCCTGCCAGTCGTTCCGGTGCATGATTCTGAACACTGTGAAGTGTCCGAGGCGGACATGGTCTTTGGGGAACTGCCTGATGAAGCGCAAAAACCAAATCCATTTGCCGTATTAGCCAGCTTAAAGCGTAAGTAATTGAGGAGTAAGGTCCATGGCCGTACAACAGAATAAACCAACCCGTTCCAAACGTGGCATGCGTCGTTCCCATGACGCGCTGACCGCAGTTACCAGCCTGTCTGTAGACAAGACTTCTGGTGAGAAACACCTGCGTCACCACATCACCGCTGACGGTTTCTACCGCGGCCGCAAGGTTATCACTAAGTAATCACGCGTCAGCGTGATTAGGCTTAGTGAGGAACTTCCCCGTGAAAACGGGGAGTTTACCGAACCAGGCTGCGACGATACCTTGACACGTCTAACCCTGGCGTTAGATGTCATGGGGGGAGATTTTGGCCCTACCGTGACAGTGCCTGCAGCATTGCAGGCACTGAATTCTAATTCGCAACTCACACTTCTTTTAGTCGGTAATCCCGACACAATCACGCCATTACTTGCAAAAGCTGACTTTGAACAACGTTCGCGTCTGCAGATTATTCCTGCGCAGTCAGTTATTGCCAGTGATGCCCGGCCATCGCAGGCTATTCGTAATAGCCGCGGCAGCTCTATGCGCATAGCGCTGGAGCTGGTGAAAGAAGGGCGAGCGCAGGCTTGCGTCAGCGCGGGAAATACTGGCGCGCTGATGGGGCTGTCGAAATTATTGCTCAAGCCGATTGAGGGCATTGAGCGTCCGGCGCTGGTGACGGTGTTACCGCATCAGCAGAAGGGCAAAACGGTGGTGCTCGATCTGGGCGCTAACGTAGATTGTGATAGTACAATGCTGGCTCAGTTTGCCGTGATGGGGTCGGTGCTGGCAGAAGACGTGGTCGGGATTACTAATCCCCGCGTTGCGTTATTGAATATTGGTGAAGAAGAGACCAAAGGCCTGGACAGTATCCGCGACGCTGCGGAAATACTCAAACAGGTTCCCTCCATCAACTATATTGGTTATCTCGAAGCCAATGAGTTGCTGACGGGCAAAACGGATGTATTAGTGTGTGATGGCTTCACCGGAAACGTGACGTTGAAGACCATGGAAGGGGTCGTACGAATGTTCCTTTCTCTGCTGAAATCGCAGGGAGAAGGTAAAAAAAGGTCCTGGTGGCTGATTTTATTAAAGCGTTGGTTACAAAAAAGCCTGACGCGGCGATTCAGTCACCTCAACCCCGACCAGTATAATGGCGCCTGTCTGTTAGGATTGCGCGGCATCGTGATTAAGAGTCATGGCGCCGCCAATCAGCGAGCATTTACCGTCGCGATTGAACAGGCAGTGCAGGCGGTGCAGCGACAAGTCCCTCAGAGGATTGCCGCTCGCCTGGGATCTGTATTAGCTAAAAGTGACTGAGCGTACATGTATACGAAGATTTTAGGTACCGGCAGCTACCTGCCAAAACAAGTGCGTACCAACGCCGATCTTGAAAAAATGGTAGATACGTCTGACGAGTGGATTGTCACGCGCACAGGTATCCGTGAACGTCGTATCGCCGCGCCAGACGAAACTGTGTCCACCATGGGCTACGAAGCCGCTCAGCGAGCGCTTGAGATGGCTGGCATTGATAAAGAACAGATCGGGCTTATTGTGGTGGCGACAACATCTGCCACGCATGCCTTCCCAAGCGCAGCGTGCCAGGTGCAGAACATGCTCGGCATCAAAGGCTGCCCGGCATTTGATGTTGCAGCGGCGTGCGCGGGTTTCACCTATGCGCTGAGCATCGCCGATCAGTATGTTAAATCGGGTGCCGTAAAATATGCGCTGGTGATCGGTGCTGATGTGCTGGCGCGTACCTGCGATCCAACCGATCGCGGCACAATCATTATTTTTGGCGATGGCGCGGGCGCGGTGCTGCTGGGGCAGTCCGAAGAACCAGGCATCATCTCCACGCACCTGCACGCTGACGGTCGCTACGGCGAGCTTTTAACGCTGCCTAACGCCGATCGCGTTAATCCGGACAGTTCGATTTACCTGACAATGGCGGGTAATGAAGTGTTCAAGGTGGCCGTGACCGAACTCGCTCACATTGTTGATGAGACACTGGAAGCGAACAATCTGGATCGCGCCGCACTCGACTGGCTGGTACCGCATCAGGCTAACCTGCGTATTATCAGCGCGACGGCGAAGAAGTTGGGCATGTCTATGGATAACGTTGTGGTGACGCTTGATCGCCACGGCAACACCTCTGCGGCTTCGGTACCGTGCGCATTTGACGAAGCGGTACGCGATGGACGAATTAAACGGGGCCAACTGGTCTTGCTTGAAGCCTTTGGTGGCGGGTTCACCTGGGGTTCCGCGCTGGTTCGTTTCTAGGATAAGGATTAAAAAATGACGCAATTTGCTTTTGTGTTCCCGGGACAGGGCTCACAAACTGTTGGGATGTTGTCTGAAATGGCAGCAAACTATCCGGTTATTGAAGAGACTTTCCGTGAAGCTTCTGACGCGCTGGGTTATGATCTGTGGGCGCTGACCCAGCAGGGCCCAGCTGAAGAGCTGAACAAAACCTGGCAGACTCAACCGGCACTGCTGGCAGCCTCCGTCGCATTGTGGCGCGTATGGCAGCAGCAGGGCGGCAAAACGCCGGCGCTGATGGCGGGTCATAGCCTGGGTGAATACTCTGCGCTGGTCTGCGCAGGGGTGATTGCCTTCGCTGACGCGGTCCGTCTGGTTGAATTGCGTGGTAAGTTTATGCAGGAAGCGGTGCCAGAAGGCACGGGCGGCATGTCTGCCATCATCGGTCTGGATGATGCTTCTATTGCTAAAGCCTGTGAAGAATCTGCTGAAGGTCAGGTCGTTTCTCCGGTAAACTTTAACTCGCCAGGCCAGGTAGTTATCGCGGGTCATAAAGAAGCGGTTGAGCGTGCAGGCGCTGCCTGTAAAGCTGCGGGTGCAAAACGTGCACTGCCGCTGCCGGTGAGCGTGCCGTCTCACTGTGCGCTGATGAAACCCGCTGCCGATAAGCTGGCGGTTGAGCTGGAAAAAATGACCTTTAACGCACCGACGATTTCCGTTGTGAATAACGTCGATGTGAAGTGCGAAACCGCGCCGGAGGCTATCCGTAACGCGCTGGTTCGCCAGCTCTACAGCCCAGTTCAGTGGACCAAAACCGTTGAATTTATGGCGTCTCAGGGCGTTGAACATCTGTATGAAGTCGGTCCAGGTAAGGTACTTACCGGTCTGACAAAACGTATTGTAGACACCCTGACTGCCTCGGCGATTAACGAGCCGGAAGCAATGAAAGCGGCACTCTCGCAATAAAAGAGGAATACCATGAGTTTTGAAGGAAAAATTGCCCTGGTGACCGGCGCAAGCCGCGGTATCGGGCGTGCTATTGCTGAAACACTGGTTGCGCGCGGCGCGACGGTGATCGGGACTGCGACCAGCGAGAATGGCGCACAGGCCATCAGCGAGTATCTGGGTGCGAACGGCAAAGGTCTGGTACTGAATGTGACTGAACCAGCATCTATCGAATCTGTTCTGGAAAATATTCGCGCAGAGTTTGGCGAAGTGGATATTCTGGTCAATAATGCCGGGATCACTCGCGACAACCTGTTGATGCGAATGAAAGATGATGAGTGGAACGATATTATCGAAACCAACCTGTCATCGGTATTCCGTCTGTCAAAAGCGGTAATGCGCGCTATGATGAAAAAGCGTCATGGACGTATTATCACTGTAGGTTCTGTGGTTGGTACCATGGGAAATGCTGGTCAGGCTAACTACGCTGCGGCGAAAGCAGGTCTGATCGGTTTCAGTAAGTCGCTGGCGCGCGAAGTCGCGTCCCGCGGAATTACTGTAAACGTTGTTGCTCCGGGCTTTATTGAAACGGACATGACGCGTGCGCTGACCGATGATCAGCGTGCGGGTACGCTGGCGGCAGTTCCAGCGGGTCGTCTTGGCGACCCTAAAGAAATCGCCAGCGCGGTTGCATTTTTAGCCTCTGACGAAGCGGGTTACATCACTGGTGAAACCCTCCACGTCAACGGCGGGATGTACATGGTTTAATCACGATCGAAAATATTTGCGTTATTTGGGCAAATGGCCTCAAAATAACGTAAAATCGTGGTAAGACCTGCCGGGATTTAGTTGCAAATTTTTCAACATTTTATACACTACGAAAACCATCGCGAAAGCGAGTTTTGATAGGAAATTTAAGAGTATGAGCACTATCGAAGAACGCGTTAAGAAAATTATCGGCGAACAGCTGGGCGTTAAGCAGGAAGAAGTTGTGAACTCCGCTTCCTTTGTTGAAGACCTGGGCGCAGATTCTCTTGACACCGTTGAGCTGGTAATGGCTCTGGAAGAAGAGTTTGATACTGAGATTCCGGACGAAGAAGCTGAGAAAATCACCACCGTTCAGGCTGCCATTGATTACATCAACGGTCACCAGGCGTAAGTGAACATCTCCAGGCGGTCATTCGACCGCCTGAGTTTTATCTTTTGTAGTCCCACGAATCTCTTTTTTTATCCCTCCCTGGAGGACAAACGTGTCTAAGCGTCGTGTAGTTGTGACCGGACTTGGCATGTTGTCTCCTGTCGGCAATACCGTAGAGTCCACCTGGAAAGCTCTCCTTGCCGGTCAGAGCGGCATCAGCCTAATCGACCATTTCGATACTAGCGCCTATGCAACGAAATTTGCTGGCTTAGTAAAGGATTTTAACTGTGAAGAGATCATCTCGCGCAAAGAACAGCGCAAGATGGATGCCTTCATTCAATATGGAATTGTCGCTGGCGTTCAGGCCATGCAGGATTCTGGCCTTGAGATTACGGAAGAGAACGCTACCCGTATCGGCGCTGCTATCGGCTCCGGGATTGGCGGTCTTGGCCTGATCGAGGAAAACCATACATCTCTGGTGAATGGCGGCCCGCGTAAAATCAGCCCGTTCTTCGTTCCGTCTACGATTGTAAATATGGTGGCAGGTCACCTGACCATTATGTTCGGCCTGCGTGGCCCAAGCATCTCAATCGCGACAGCCTGTACGTCTGGCGTGCATAACATCGGCCAGGCCGCGCGTATCATCGCGTACGGCGATGCAGATGCTATGGTTGCGGGCGGTGCTGAAAAAGCCAGTACCCCGCTGGGCGTCGGTGGCTTCGGTGCAGCGCGTGCGCTCTCTACCCGAAACGATAATCCTCAGGCGGCGAGCCGTCCGTGGGATAAAGACCGTGATGGTTTCGTGCTGGGTGACGGTGCAGGCATGATCGTACTGGAAGAGTACGAACACGCGAAAAAACGTGGCGCGAAAATTTATGCTGAAGTTGTTGGCTTTGGCATGAGCAGCGATGCTTACCACATGACGTCTCCTCCAGAGAACGGCGCAGGTGCTGCGCTGGCGATGGAAAACGCCATCCGTGATGCGGGCATTACGCCGGCACAGATTGGCTACGTTAACGCGCACGGGACATCTACCCCTGCGGGCGATAAAGCAGAAGCGCAGGCGGTTAAGTCTATCTTCGGCGAATCTGCCAGCCGTGTACTGGTGAGCTCCACGAAATCCATGACCGGTCACCTCCTGGGTGCGGCGGGTGCAGTAGAATCAATCTACTCTATTCTCGCGCTGCGCGATCAGGCTGTACCGCCAACCATCAACCTGGATAATCCAGATGAAGGTTGCGATCTGGACTTCGTTCCCCACGAAGCGCGCCAGGTTAGCGGTATGGAGTACACCCTGTGTAACTCCTTCGGCTTCGGTGGGACTAACGGTTCTCTGATCTTCAAAAAGGTCTGAGTCTGGTTAGTCGCTGACGATAATAAAGGTCCGCTTGCCGGGCCTTTTTTATTAGGTGATATCCCCTTGTCCGGCTAACCACATCCTGCCAGACTGAGCCTCCATGCATAAGGAGCCACTATGTTTTTAATTAATGGCCTTGAGCAAGAAATGCTGCCGGCAAGCGACAGGGCGACCCAGTTTGGAGATGGCTGTTTCACGACCGCGCGTATTCTCGACGGTGGCGTGTGCCTGCTCGGGGCCCATATCCTTCGTTTACAAAAAGCCTGCGAAGCATTACTTATCCCCTTCTCGCAGTGGGACATTCTTGAAAGTGAAATGCGTCGGCTGGCGTCAGAGAAAGCAAGCGGCGTCCTGAAAGTCATTATCAGCCGCGGCAGCGGTGGTCGGGGCTATAGCGGTTCTGCCTGCCAGCATCCTGTGCGGATCCTTTCCGTTTCAGATTATCCTTCCCATTACGCGCACTGGCGTGAAGAGGGCGTAGTCCTGGCGCTTAGCCCGGTACGTCTGGGGCGAAACCCGATGCTCGCTGGCATAAAACATCTTAACCGTCTTGAACAGGTGCTTATTCGTACTCATCTTGAGCAGACGGAGGCCGGGGAGGCGCTGGTTCTTGACAGCGAAGGGTACATTACGGAATGCTGTGCGGCTAATTTACTCTGGCGGAAGGGCAGTGACGTATTCACGCCTTCGCTGGAGCAGGCCGGAGTCAACGGCATTATGCGGCAATTTTGTTTGCAACAGCTGGCACGCGCAGGCTTTCGCGTTGTTGAAGTTAACGCTAAGGAAGAGGCGCTGCTGGCTGCCGAAGAAGTTGTTATCTGCAATGCGCTGATGCCCGTTGTCCCCGTTCGCGCTTATGACCGCAAGTGCTGGTCATCCCGCGAGCTGTTCCAGTTTCTGGCCCCGTTATGTGAGCAAACCAGGTAGTCATGAAGAAAATGTTACGCTTTGTCCTCCTTCTTATCGTTGCGTTCGGAATCGCTGGCGGAGCGGGAGTGTGGAAAGTCCGTCAGCTGGCTGAAAGTCAGATCCTGATTAAAGACGAGACGATTTTTACCCTGAAAGCGGGGACCGGGCGGCAGGCGCTTGGTCAGCAGCTGTATGACGACAAAATTATCAATCGTCCACGCGTATTCCAGTGGCTGCTGCGTATTCAGCCGGACCTGTCCCATTTCAAGGCCGGTACCTATCGTTTCACCCCTGGCATGACCGTGCGCGAGATGCTGCAACTGCTGGAGAGTGGTAAAGAAGCCCAGTTCCCATTGCGTTTTGTGGAAGGTATGCGTCTGAGCGATTATCTCAGGCAACTGCGTGACGCGCCGTACATCAAGCATACGCTGAAAGATGACCGCTACCAGACCGTGGCAGACGCCTTAAAATTCGAACATCCCGAGTGGGTGGAAGGCTGGTTCTGGCCCGATACGTGGATGTATACGGCAGGCACGACGGATGTGGCAATTCTGAAGCGCGCGCACAACAAAATGGTCGCGGCGGTAGACGCTGCGTGGAAAGGGCGATCAGAGGGGCTGCCTTATAAAGATCAAAACCAGTTCATGACGATGGCCTCGATCATCGAGAAAGAGACGGCCGTTGCTGCCGAACGTGACCAGGTTGCCTCGGTGTTTATTAACCGTCTGCGCATCGGCATGCGTTTGCAAACCGATCCTACCGTCATCTACGGGATGGGCGAAAACTACAACGGCAGGATTTCCAGAAAAGATCTGGAAACGCCAACGGCGTATAATACCTACGTGATTAGCGGCCTGCCGCCTGGACCGATTGCGACGCCGAGTGAAGCATCATTGAAGGCCGCCGCGCACCCGGCCAAAACGCCGTATCTCTATTTTGTGGCTGACGGAAAAGGGGGGCATACGTTCAATACCAACCTGGCCAGTCACAATCGCTCCGTTCAGGACTATCTGAAGGCACTTAAGGAAAAAAATGCGCAGTAAATACATTGTCATTGAGGGACTCGAAGGGGCGGGCAAAACCACCGCCCGTAACGTGGTGGTGGATACGCTGAAATCGCTTGGCGTCGCCGACATGGTCTTCACCCGCGAGCCGGGCGGTACGCAGCTGGCGGAAAAACTGCGCAGCCTGGTTCTGGATATCAAATCCGTTGGCGATGAAGTTATTACCGACAAAGCGGAAGTGCTGATGTTCTATGCGGCGCGCGTTCAGCTGGTGGAGACGGTGATCAAACCCGCTCTGGCAGAAGGCAAATGGGTGATTGGCGATCGCCACGATCTCTCAACCCAGGCGTATCAGGGCGGTGGCCGGGGTATCGATCAGGCCATGCTGGCTACGCTTCGCGACGCGGTTCTGGGCGATTTCCGTCCTGACCTGACGCTGTATCTGGACGTGACCCCTGAGGTGGGCCTGAAGCGCGCCCGTGCCCGCGGCGAACTGGACCGCATTGAACAGGAGTCTTTTGATTTCTTTAACCGCACCCGTGCGCGTTATCTGGAACTGGCCGGGCAGGACAAGACCATTCGTACCATCGATGCGACGCAATCCCTTGAAGACGTTACATGTGATATTCAGCAGACCGTTACGCAGTGGCTACAGGAGCAGCAGGCATGAAATGGTATCCATGGTTGCGCCCACACTTTGAACAGCTGATCGGCAGCTATCAGGTTGGTCGGGGGCATCATGCGTTACTGATCCAGGCGCTGCCGGGAATGGGTGATGATGCGTTGATTTACGCCATAACCCGCTTTCTGATGTGCCAACAGCCGGAAGGACATAAAAGCTGCGGTAAGTGCCGGGGTTGCCAGCTCATGCAGGCGGGCACGCATCCTGACTATTACACCCTCGAACCTGAGAAGGGCAAAAATACGCTCGGTATCGACGCGGTGCGTGAGGTCAGTGAGAAACTGTACGAATATGCGCGTCTGGGGGGGGCGAAAGTGGTGTGGCTGAAAGACGCCGCGCTGCTCACGGAAGCCGCAGCCAACGCGCTGTTAAAAACCCTGGAAGAGCCGCCAGAAAACACCTGGTTTTTCCTCTCCTGCCGCGAGCCGGAACGCTTGCTGGCGACGCTGCGCAGTCGCTGCCGTCTTCACCACCTTGCTGTCCCTCAGGAATCCTGGGCACTCGCCTGGCTTGAGCGGGAAGTGACGGTGTCACAAGACGCGGCGCTCTCAGCGTTGCGCCTGTGCAGCGGTGCGCCTGCGGCTGCGCTGGCCTTATTACAGCCCGAAGTGTGGTCCCAGCGTGAAACGCTGTGTCGTGCGGTTGAATCAGCCCTCGACAGCCATGACTGGCTGAGCGTGCTGCCAGCGCTGAACAGCGATCAGGCTCCGGAACGGCTGCACTGGCTGGCCGCGCTGCTGCTGGATGCGCTCAAAATTCAGCAGGGGGCTACGCTTCTGACTAACCCTGACGTGTGGGCGCTGGTCACCACGCTGGCGAATCGCCTGTCAGGGCAGTCGCTGCACGCTATCCTTCATGATATCTGCCAGAGTCGTGAACAACTTTTGACGGTAACCGGTCTCAATCGCGAGCTTTTACTGACCGACCAGTTACTGCGTATTGAACACTACCTGCAACCGGGCGTCATACCGCCGGTTTCCCACCTCTGAGAGAGACATTATGTTTTTAGTCGACTCACACTGCCATCTCGATGGCCTGGATTATCAATCCCTGCATAAAAATGTAGACGACGTGCTGGCGAAAGCCGCCGCGCGCGATGTGAAATTTTGCCTGGCCGTGGCAACCACGTTGCCGGGTTACCGCTCCATGCGTGAACTGGTAGGCGAGCGCGATAATGTCGTCTTCTCCTGCGGCGTGCATCCGCTGAATCAGGATGAAGCGTACGATGTTGAGGATTTACGCCGTCTTGCCGCAGAAGAGGGCGTAGTGGCGATGGGCGAGACCGGCCTGGACTATTTCTACACTCCGGAAACGAAACCTCGCCAGCAGGAATCCTTCCGTAACCACATCCGCATTGGCCGGGAACTGAATAAGCCGGTTATCGTTCACACCCGAGATGCGCGCGCCGACACGCTGGGTATCCTGCGGGAAGAAAAGGTGACGGATTGCGGTGGCGTACTACACTGTTTCACAGAAGACAGAGAAACGGCGGGTAAGCTACTTGATTTGGGCTTTTATATCTCGTTCTCGGGGATTGTCACGTTCCGTAATGCTGAGCAACTGCGTGATGCGGCGCGCTATGTTCCGCTGGATCGTATTCTGGTGGAAACCGATTCCCCGTACCTGGCGCCGGTGCCTCATCGTGGCAAAGAGAACCAGCCAGCGATGACCCGGGATGTCGCTGAGTATATGGCCGTTCTGAAAGGTGTCAGTATTGAAGAACTGGCTCGCGTGACAACGGAAAACTTCGCCAGCCTGTTCCATATCGACCCCGCCCGCCTGCAATCTGTCTGATACACCTGTTATTTTTAGGCTCGTAATTAATAAGTAAAGCGAGTAAAGTTCACCGCCTCATTCGGGGCGGTGATGGCGTTTTTAGACACATCCAGACATGCTTTATGTAAATATCTGCAAGTTTTTTGGCCGTCTTGAACTGAAACGTGATAGCCGTCAAACAAACTCAGAGGGAATTATTTTACTCTGTGTAATAAATAAAGGGCGCTTAGATGTCCTGTCCACGGCGCGGTACTCCCCCCGGGCCAATGCGTGAAAACGTAAAAAAAAGCACAAATACTCAGGAGCACTCTCAATTATGTTTAAGAATGCATTTGCTAACCTGCAAAAGGTCGGTAAATCGCTGATGCTGCCAGTATCCGTACTGCCTATCGCAGGTATCCTGCTGGGTGTCGGTTCTGCAAACTTCAGCTGGCTGCCAGCCGTAGTTTCCCACGTGATGGCCGAAGCAGGCGGTTCTGTTTTTGCTAACATGCCGCTGATCTTCGCTATCGGTGTTGCTCTGGGCTTCACCAATAACGACGGTGTTTCCGCTCTGGCGTCCGTTGTTGCTTACGGCATCATGGTGAAAACCATGGCTGTGGTTGCGCCGCTGGTACTGCATTTACCTGCTGAAGAGATTGCCGCTAAGCACCTGGCGGACACCGGTGTTCTCGGTGGTATCATCTCCGGTGCGATTGCAGCGTATATGTTTAACCGCTTCTATCGCATCAAGCTGCCTGAGTATCTGGGCTTCTTCGCGGGTAAACGTTTTGTGCCGATCATTTCTGGTCTGGCCGCGATTTTCACCGGTGTGGTCCTGTCCTTCATCTGGCCACCAATCGGTACGGCAATCCAGACCTTCTCTCAGTGGGCAGCTTACCAGAACCCGGTTGTGGCGTTCGGTATCTACGGCTTCATTGAGCGCTGCCTGGTACCATTTGGTCTGCACCACATCTGGAACGTTCCATTCCAGATGCAGATTGGTGAATACACCAACGCAGCAGGTCAGGTGTTCCACGGCGACATCCCACGCTACATGGCGGGCGACCCAACGGCAGGTAAACTGTCTGGTGGCTTCCTGTTCAAAATGTACGGTCTGCCGGCCGCTGCAATTGCTATCTGGCACTCTGCTAAACCAGAGAACCGTGCAAAAGTGGGCGGTATCATGATCTCCGCAGCGCTGACCTCGTTCCTGACCGGTATCACCGAGCCGATCGAGTTCTCCTTCATGTTCGTTGCGCCGATCCTGTACATCATCCACGCGGTACTGGCAGGTCTGGCATTCCCAATCTGTATCCTGCTGGGTATGCGTGACGGTACGTCCTTCTCTCACGGCCTGATCGACTTCATCGTTCTGTCCGGTAACAGCAGCAAGCTGTGGCTGTTCCCAATCGTGGGTGCGGGCTACGCAGTGGTGTACTACACCGTCTTCCGCGTGCTGATCAAAGCACTGGACCTGAAAACGCCGGGTCGTGAAGATGCAACGGAAGACAGCAAAGCCGGTGTGACCAGCGAAATGGCACCTGCTCTGGTTGCTGCTTTCGGCGGTAAAGAGAACATCACTAACCTGGACGCGTGTATCACTCGTCTGCGTGTGAGCGTTGCCGACGTTGCGAAAGTCGACCAGCCGGGTCTGAAAAAACTGGGCGCAGCAGGCGTCGTTGTTGCAGGTTCTGGTGTTCAGGCAATCTTCGGAACGAAATCCGATAACCTGAAAACCGAAATGGATGAGTACATCCGCAACAACTAAGCTGTGATCTGGGGAGACTAAGGCAGCCGATTGGCTGCCTTTTTTATTATTGCGGTTTGTGGTGCCGGGTGGCGGCTGCGCCTAACCCGGCCTACGTGATGGGTAGGCCCGGTAAGCGCAGCGCCACCGGGCTTAATACTCAGAAGTCGTAGCTCGCGCTCACCGAAACGTTCAGTGGCGCGCCATACACTACATACGATCCGACGTAGTCGTAATATTCTTTGTCGAACAGGTTGTTGACGTTAGCCTGAACAGCAAAGTCTTTGGTGACCTGAAAGCGACTGAACAGGTTCACCAGCCCATAGCTGCCTTGCTCCGCGCGGGAACGTCCTGCCGGACCGCCTTCCACGTCCGTCCACACTTTGTTCTGCCAGTTTACGCCACCGCCCACGGTCAGTTCCGGCAGCATTGGCAGTTGATAACGGGTGAACAGTTTCATGGTTGTGCGTGGCTGATCGGAGCTGACGGCGTTGCCATTCTTATCTTCTGCAATGTAACGCGTCGCGCCAAAGGTCAGCTGCCAGTTATCGGTCAGTGCACCGTTGAGCTCAAACTCGACCCCTTTGCTGACCACCCCGTCCAGCGATTCATAAATCGACTCACCGCTCGGCATGTAGGTATACGTGTTGCTGGCCACGTTATCCTGCTCAATGCGGAAAATCGCCAGCGAGGTGGTGAGGCGGGTATTAAACCAGTCTGCCTTCACCCCGGCTTCGTAGCTTTTACCCGTGGTAGGGTCGAGATAACGTCCACTGGCATTGCGCTTATCCTGCGGCTGGAAGATAGAGGTATAGCTGACGTAGGTCGACCAGTCCTCATTGATGTCATATACAAGGCCGGCATACGGCGTGACATCATCTTTGGTGCTTTCCAGACGTGTATTCGGCGAACCAGCGGGGTTATAGCGAATGTTGTATTGGGTGTAACGCGCCCCCAGGATCAGGTGCAACGGATCGGCGAGTGAGAAACGCGCAGAGGAATAGGCTGAAGACTGGCGAATATCATCCTTGCTGTAGAGTTTCCACGGCGTCCACTGCGGATCGGCAATATTCCCGTTCCAGTTCTTAAAGTTGCCGACATCAACCATGCCGTATACTGCATCCGGCATGGTGTTGTCGTAATGGTTACGCTGACGGCTAAAGCTGCCGCCGAACATCATCTCGTGCTGACGGCCAAAGAGATCGAAACCGCCGCGCAGGAAGGCATCGACCGCATCCTGTTTGCGTTCCCCGCGGTTCCAGCCGCCGTAACCCACCAGGCCCGCGCCGGTCTCTTTATCCGGATAACCGGACATATACATCAGCTTAGAGTCAAAGTTGGTTTCAGCATGCATGCCGTTGATGTGCGCTTCCCAGCCATTATCGAAACGCTGGGTCAGGTTAGCGAAGATGCGGGTGCTGTCTTTATCTGAATAGGCCCAGTCAGGCGCGACGGTCTGGCTGCGATTGTAGTTGGTCTTACTTCCGTCGCTGTACCAGGTCGGCAGCCCACCCCAGGTTGGGTCGGCGGTATGGCTTTCCTGATACTCATACCCTACAGAGAGGGTCGTGCTGTCGGTAACATCTGCATCCATCACGCCGTAGAGGAATTTCTTCCGGTAGTGGTAGTTATCCACGAAGCTGTCGTTGTCCTGATAACCCGTGATCAGACGACCCCGTACCTTACCTGATTCCACTAGCGGCGCCTGGAGATCCAGCACGTAACGCTGCTTGTCCCAGCTGCCGTAGCTGGCGGAGACGTTGCCTTTAAATTCCTGGCTGTCCGCATGCTTGCGCACCATATTAACGTACGCCGCCGGGTTGCCCGTCCCGGACATCAGGCCTGTGGCGCCGCGGACCACTTCAATGCGGTCATAAATTGCGGTATCGGCGGCGGTATCACCAAAGTTCCACACTTCACTGATGGACGTTGGAAGGTCGTCATAGGCGTAGTTGCTGACGAAAAATCCGCGTGAGTAAAATACGGTACGATCGCTGTCCTGCACCTGCGCCGTAATGCCCGTGGTGTTCGTCAGCACCTGGCCGATGGATTGCAGATTCTGGTCAGCCATACGTTGCTGACTGATAACGCTGACGGACTGTGGGATGTCGCGGGGAACCAGCAACAGTTTGGTGCCGGTGGTGGTGGTTTTTACGCTGTAATCCTGGTCCTGGCTGGCAGAAAGATCCTGTGTGTTATCAAAACCCCCATCAACGACGACGGTATCTTCGGCTGTTGAAGCAGCGAAAGCGGTGGTTGGCGTCAATGCCATAGCAATGCAGGCGGCCAGCAACGAAGGTGTTGCGGCAGGCTGACGTTGCCCATCCCTGGTGTGATTAATGAAAGACATCATCAAACCCTTAGTGAATGGTGAAGGTAGTGCGCGACAGTCCCGCTAGCACGGGCTGACGTCGTTTTCTATGTTAAAAATGCGCATGAAAATGCAAATGCGAAATATACGCATTGTGATTAACGCTGTAAACAGATGTTTCGGGATGAACTGAAATCAGGTTTCAGAAAAGAAATGTCCTAAAGCGATGCCTCTTCAGCCAGATGGGCGATAATCAGGAAAGAAATCACGGGAGAAGGTTGAAAGGACAGGAGAAACTCGCTCATACTCTTGTGTTGTGTCACACAGTAAAACAGACAATGTGTGTTAACAACGGACGCACGACGCCAGATTAAACTTAAAAGGAAAAGGTCATGGCTGAAGAAACGATTTTCAGTAAAATTATCCGCCGCGAAATTCCGTCGGATATTGTCTATCAGGATGAACTGGTCACGGCTTTCCGCGACATTTCTCCCCAGGCGCCGACGCACATCCTTATTATTCCCAATATTCTGATTCCGACCGTCAATGACGTTAAAACCGAGCATGAAGTGGCGCTGGGCCGTATGCTTACGGTGGCCGCGAAAATTGCTGAGCAGGAAGGGATTGCTGAAGATGGATACCGTTTGATCATGAACTGTAATCGCCATGGCGGCCAGGAAGTCTATCATATTCATATGCATCTTCTGGGTGGACGTCCACTGGGACCGATGCTGGCACATAAAGGTCTTTAATATGTTAACTGGGCGTATTGCAGCGCTGATCGTGACGCTGGTTATGGTTGGGTGCAGCGCGCGTCCCGCCATCCCGGTCAGTGAAGAACAGACGCTGGTGATGGAGTCCTCAGTGCTTGCTGCGGGCATCACGGCGGAAAAGCCTTCGTTGACCATAAGCGAAATCCAGTCTTCTGCCTCCTCTACGCTCTATAACGAAAGGCAAGAGCCAGTGACGGTGCATTATCGCTTCTACTGGTATGACGTGAGAGGTCTTGAGATGCACCCGCTTGAGGCGCCGCGTAGCGTGACGGTCCCGGCAAGATCGTCGGTCACGCTCTACGGCAGCGCCAGCTATCTGGGTGCACATAAGGTGAGACTTTATCTTTATTTGTAAGGAGTGAACCTTGATTAAAACAATGAGCCGTTATGCGCTCCTGAGTGCGTTCGCACTCTTTCTGGCAGGCTGTGTGACGCGAACGGAAGAACCTGCACCGGTGGATCAGGCGAAGCCGGGAACGGAACAGCCAACAACACCGGCGCAACCTGTTCCAACCGTGCCGTCTGTACCGACTATTCCGGCGCAGCCTGGCCCGATCGAACATCCGGACGATACCGCGCAGCCTGCGCCGCGAGTTCGGCACTATGACTGGAACGGCGCGATGCAGCCGATGGTGGGCAAAATGTTGCAGGCACAGGGCGTTACGCCTGGCAGTGTGCTGCTGGTGGACAGCGTGAACAACCGTACAAACGGTTCACTGAATGCGGGAGAAGCGACGGAAACCCTGCGCAACGCGCTGGCAAACAACGGTAAATTTACGCTGGTCTCAGCCCAGCAGCTCGCGGTCGCCAAGCAACAGCTTGGTCTGTCGCCTCAGGACAGCCTGGGTTCGCGCAGTAAAGCGATTGGTATCGCCCGCAACGTTGGTGCGCAGTATGTCCTTTATTCTAACGCGACAGGCAACGTGAACACGCCGTCGTTGCAGATGCAGTTAATGCTGGTTCAAACCGGCGAAATTATCTGGTCAGGTAAAGGTGCCGTTACGCAACAATAAGCGCACGCGTCAGGATGTCCAGACGCGTTATTTCCCCCAGTACCGTGTTATCGCGCCGCAAGCCCCCGTCGGGCTTGGCGGCGCGAGTTGCATTATTGAGCGTGGCGACCATCGGCTGGTTTTACGTCAGCATCACGATGCCGCCGCGCCTGCCGCCCATTTTCGTCGCCAGTTCCGCGCCCTGAAGCGCCTTCCCGGCGACCTTGCCCCGAAACCTCATCTCTTTATCAGGGACTGGATGGCGGTGGCGTTTATTGCGGGTGAGATCAAAAGCGAGCTTCCCGATACGCCCACGCTGGCAGCCATGCTGTATCATCTGCATCGACAGCCGCGTCTGGGCTGGCGGGTGACGTTACTTCCATTACTGGATAGCTATTGGCAGCAGGCTGCGCCTGGACGACGCACGCCCTTCTGGCTGGCGCAGCTTAAGCGGCTGCGTAAAGCGGGAGAGCCGAAGGCGTTACGTCTGGCGCCGCTGCATATGGATGTCCATGCGGGGAATATCGTTCATACCACGGCGGGCGAGAAACTTATCGACTGGGAATATGCCGGGGACGGTGACGTGGCGCTTGAACTCGCTGCGGTCTGGATGCCTGATGAGGCTTCGCGCGTGCAGCTGATAACCGCCTATGCCCGAAACGCCAACATAAATGTACTCACCCTTGCGCGGCAGGTCGCGCGCTGGCGTCCGTGGGTGCTGATGCTGATGGCGGGATGGTTTGAAATGCGCCTTCAGCAGACAGATGACGAACAATTTATTGCGCTGGCAAATGATGCCTGGCGTCAGTTACAAACGAAAGGATAAGAGAGGTTGGTGTGGGTCCAGTAATGTTGGATGTTGAAGGGTTTGAGCTTGATGCGGAAGAGCGCGAAATTCTGGCGCACCCGCTGGTAGGGGGGCTGATTCTTTTCACCCGCAATTATCACGATCCGGCGCAGTTGCGCGAGCTGGTTCGCCAGATCCGCGCGGCGTCACGCAATCGCCTGGTGGTGGCCGTCGACCAGGAAGGTGGACGCGTGCAGCGTTTCCGCGAAGGGTTTACCCGTTTACCCGCCGCACAATCTTTTGCTGCGCTGCTGGGTGCTGAAGAGGGCGGTCAACTGGCGCAGGACGCAGGCTGGCTGATGGCCAGCGAGATGATCGCCATGGATATCGATATCAGCTTCGCCCCGGTGCTGGACGTAGGACACATTAGCGCGGCAATTGGTGAGCGTTCGTATCATGACGATCCACGTATCGCGCTGGCAATGGCGACGCGCTTCATTGACGGTATGCACGATGCGGGCATGAAAACCACCGGCAAGCATTTCCCGGGCCACGGGGCGGTGACGGCGGATTCCCATAAAGAAACCCCGCGCGATCCGCGCCCGGAAGCAGACATTCGCGCTAAAGATATGTCTGTTTTCCGCTCGCTGATTACCGATAACAAGCTGGACGCTATTATGCCTGCGCACGTCATCTACAGTGACGTTGATCCGCGTCCGGCCAGCGGCTCTCCGCACTGGCTTAAAACCGTGCTGCGTCAGGAGTTGGGCTTCAATGGCGTTATTTTCTCTGACGATTTATCCATGGAAGGGGCGGCGATCATGGGAAGCTATGCCGAACGTGGGCAGGCTTCGCTGGATGCAGGTTGCGATATGATCCTCGTCTGCAATAATCGTAAAGGGGCGGTGAGCGTGCTGGATAACCTGTCGCCGATCAATGCTGAACGTGTTACACAATTGTATCATAAAGGTTCATTTAGTCGTCAGGAGCTGATGGACTCGGCGCGCTGGAAATCGGTAAACGCCCGGCTTGAAGCCCTGAACGAGCGCTGGCAGGCACATAAAGCAGCCCTTTAATTCATCCCGGAAGGCGTAGCGTGGTGAGACGATGATCATTTATTTACACGGTTTTGACTCAAACAGTCCTGGTAATCATGAGAAAGTGCTGCAATTGCAGTTTATCGATCCGGATGTCCGGCTGATCAGTTACAGCACGCGTCATCCGAAACATGACATGCAGCATCTGCTTAAAGAAGTGGACAAAATGTTGCAGCTCAATATCGACGATCGTCCGCTGATCTGCGGCGTGGGGTTGGGGGGATACTGGGCAGAGCGCATCGGTTTTTTGTGCGATATCCGTCAGGTCATTTTTAATCCTAACCTGTTTCCAAACGAAAACATGGAAGGCAAGATTGACCGTCCGGAAGAGTACGCCGATATCGCAACAAAATGCGTGAGCAATTTCCGCGAAAAGAACCGCGACCGGTGTCTGGCGATCCTCTCCCGCAACGATGAAGCGCTGGACAGCTCCCGCGCTGCCGAACTTCTGCATCATTACTACGAAATTGTCTGGGACGAAGAGCAGACCCACAAGTTCAAAAATATTTCCCCGCACTTGCAGCGTATTAAGGCCTTTAAAACGCTGGGCTGAACTCCCTGAACCTGACAAAGGCCCGGTACGTGAAAGCGTGCCGGGCCTCTTTTTTGTCAGAGTTGTCTACTTTTAAACCATCAAAACTTGATACATATCAATTTTGGTATGACCAATGCGCCTGACGTGCTATTCTCAATGAATCTGAATGGTTTCAGCGCAGTAACCTGTTGTTAATTAAGGGTTATTTATATAACTTTTAATTAACAATTGGTTAATAATTTGAGGGGGTCACGTTGACTACGCCATTGAAAAAGATAGTGATTGTCGGCGGTGGTGCTGGCGGACTGGAGCTGGCGACGCAGCTGGGTAAGAAACTGGGTCGCGGTAAGAAAGCCAAAATCACGCTGGTGGATCGTAACCACAGCCATCTGTGGAAGCCGTTACTGCACGAAGTGGCGACCGGGTCGCTGGATGAGGGCGTGGATGCGCTCAGCTATCTGGCGCATGCGCGTAACCACCACTTCCAGTTCCAGCTGGGTTCGGTGGTGGACATCAACCGTGAAAACAAAACCATCACGCTGGCTGAGCTGCGTGATGATAAAGGCGAGCTGCTGGTTCCTGAGCGCAAGCTGGCCTATGACACGTTGGTGATGGCCCTGGGCAGTACGTCCAATGATTTCAACACCCCAGGCGTAAAAGAGCACTGTATCTTCCTGGATAACCCGCATCAGGCGCGTCGTTTCCATCAGGAGATGCTTAACCTGTTCCTGAAGTACACCAACAACATGGGTGCTAACGGCAAGGTTAACATTGCTATCGTGGGCGGCGGCGCAACGGGCGTTGAATTATCGGCGGAGTTGCACAATGCGGTCAAACAGCTGCACAGCTACGGCTACAAAGGACTGACTAATGAAGCGCTGAATGTGACGCTGGTGGAAGCAGGTGAACGTATTCTGCCTGCGCTGCCGCCGCGTATTTCCGGCGCGGCGCACAACGAGCTGACCAAACTGGGCGTGCGCGTGCTGACCCAGACCATGGTGACCAGCGCGGATGAGGGCGGACTGCATACCAAAGACGGCGAATACATCCAGGCCGACCTGATGGTCTGGGCTGCGGGGATCAAAGCGCCTGATTTCATGAAAGATATCGGTGGGCTGGAGACAAACCGTATTAACCAGCTGGTGACAGAGCCGACGCTGCAAACCACGCGCGATCCGGACATCTTCGCTATCGGCGACTGTGCCTCCTGCGCGCGTCCGGAAGGCGGGTTTGTGCCTCCTCGCGCCCAGGCCGCGCACCAGATGGCAAGCCTCGTGCTGCATAACATCCTGGCGCAGATGAAAGGCAAACCGATGAAAGCCTATGTCTACAAAGACCACGGCTCTCTGGTGTCGCTCTCAAACTTTTCAACCGTGGGCAGCCTGATGGGCAACCTGATGCGCGGCTCCATGATGGTGGAAGGGCGCATCGCCCGCTTCGTGTACATTTCTCTGTACCGTATGCACCAGATTGCGCTGCACGGCTACTTCAAAACCGGCCTGATGATGCTGGTCGGCCGCATCAACCGCGTTATCCGCCCACGCCTGAAGCTGCACTAATTTCTCCCTCCCTCCGGGCTCTCCGGAGGGAGTTCTTAGCACATCATGCTGTGCATTTCGCTCCTGACGCTTAAGAGTTCTCTTAAACAGACGCTATCCCAGCTCATCCCCCGGTTTTTTGATCCTTTATCTTATTGGCGAAGCGTTTATTGCGCTGCAAAATTGCTACCAATTGCAACAAAGGAGGAAGTCCCGTGAATAAATCAATGTTGGCGGGTATAGGGATTGGCGTCGCAGCTGCGTTAGGTGTGGCTGCCGTTGCCAGTCTGAACGTACTTGATCGTGGCCCGCAGTATGCGCAGGTGGTTTCCGCTACACCGATTAAAGAGACGGTCAAGACGCCTCGTCAGGAGTGCCGTAATGTTTCTGTCACCCATCGTCGTCCGGTTCAGGATGAAAACCGTATCGCTGGCTCCGTGCTGGGCGCGGTTGCTGGTGGGGTGATTGGTCATCAGTTTGGTGGTGGCCGTGGTAAGGATGTCGCGACGGTAGTTGGTGCGCTGGGTGGCGGTTATGCCGGTAACCAGGTGCAGGGCGCGATGCAGGAAAATGATACCTACACCACAACGCAGCAGCGCTGTAAAACCGTGTATGACAAGTCTGAAAAAATGTTGGGCTACGACGTAACCTACAAAATTGGCGATCAGCAGGGCAAAATCCGCATGGATAAAGATCCTGGTACGCAGATCCCTCTCGACAGCAATGGTCAGCTGATACTGAATAACAAAGTGTAAAAAAGATGTTCTCTGAACTTAGCTCCTCATGCGCTCAGGCTGAGGAGCTTTTTTTTGCGTCAGAGTTTAAGAAGTTCAGGCCACAGGCGCAGCGTTGTTTGCGTAATCCCCTGCAGTTTTTCCAGCGTCGCGCCTTCACGGGCGCTGATGGACATCCCCTGTAGAATACAGCTCAGATACTGGGCCAGCTCCTGCGGACGGCAATGCGCCGGAATTTCACCGCGCTGCTGGCGTTGAGCCAGAAACGTGCTGAGCGTCTCCTCCTGCATCGCATGGCGCGATTTGACCGTGTTGGCAATCTCTTTCGACGATGCCGCGAGGGTCGCGGAGGTGTTGATCATAAAACAGCCCGCGGGCGTGTCTTTACTGGTAAAGCAGGTTGCGACTGCGCAGAAATAATCCTGCAATGCCTGCTCAACCGTTTTTTCTTCACAGAATAGCTGGGCTTCGTGTTTTGCCGCGAAGCGCGAGATGTATCTGTCCAGTACGGCCCGGAATAAGCCTTCTTTGTTGGTGAACTCTGCGTACAGGGTAGGGGCTTTCGCGCCCGTTGCTTCCACCAGGTCGGAGAGCGACGTGGCTTCATACCCATGCTGCCAGAAGAGCGTCATGGCCTTATCGAGCGCCGCATCCCTGTCGAACACTTTTGGTCGGCCACGGCTTTTCTTTGCGCAACGCGTGACATCGGTTGTCATGTGCCGTTGGTCCTCTGTTGTTTTGTTGAATAGTCATTATAAAAATAAACGTCTGCGACGACCAGCGGTGATTTCTTAAAAATAATTTAATTTTATCTTTATGAAATATAAGGAAAATGAAATTAATTTAACGACCATTATAAAAATGGGTTGACGTGTGACCTGGATCACATCTATCATTTACCTATCGATCGTTAACTAAATAACTAACGACCACTACATCATCTGCCCAAAGGTATAAAATCATGAAAAACGTTAAAACCCTCATCGCTGCCGCCGTTCTGAGTTCACTCTCTTTCGCAAGCTTCGCTGCTGTTGAAGTGCAATCCACTCCAGCAGACCAGCAGAAAGTCGGTACCATCTCTGCCACTGCCGGGACTAACCTCGGCTCTCTGGAAGATCAGCTGGCACAAAAAGCTGACGAAATGGGTGCGAAATCATTCCGCATCACCTCTGTGACCGGTCCTAACACCCTGCACGGTACCGCAGTTATCTACAAATAAGCGTAACGCAACCCTCCGTTATGCCACTGCAAAAAAAAACGCCCTGCTAATGCAGGGCGTTTGTCGTTATTACCGTTCTACATTGACTGCTGAGCAACCTCATGATGCCGCGTGACATCGGTTGGCATCCCCGAGCGCGCTTCCATCGCCCGCTCCATCACTGCGCCATCGGTGTTTGCATTCGTTTTAAAGCTCACCATCGAGGCATTCAGATTAATCGGCAGCGTCTGCGGATCGTCATTAATGTTTTTCGATAGCGGCTGGTGGATCTCAACCAGACGGACGCCACCCGGCTCTTCAGACACTTTAATCGGCGTATTGATGATATTCACTTTCGTGCCAGGGGCGATCACGCGGTAGAGCGTTTTGATGTCGTCATCGCGCAGGCGAATGCAGCCGGAGCTGACGCGCATCCCGATACCAAAATCCGCATTCGTTCCGTGCAGAAGATAAACCCCACCGTAGGCCGCCAGGCGAATTGCATGGTGCCCCATCGGATTATCCGGGCCCGCGGGAACCACGGCAGGGAGATCGATACCCTGTGCCTTATAGCGGGCGCGGATGTTTGCCGTCGGAGTCCAGGTTGGATTAGCGCGCTTGTCGGAGACGGTGGTCACCATGGTCGGCGTGAGCGTATCGCCTCCCAGCTGGCCGATGCCGATAGGGTAGACGGTTACTTCATTTTTCCCCGGCGGGTAATAGTAAAGACGCAGCTCGGCGAGGTTTATCACAATCCCCTGACGCGGCGCGTCCGGCAGGATGGTTTGCAGCGGAATCGTCAGTACGCTGCCCGCCCGGGGCACATAGGGATCTACGCCCGGGTTGGCCTGCAACAGCGCCAGGAACCCGACGTTATATTTTTTAGCAATCGCTTCCAGCGAACCGCCATCGTTTTCAACCACGTGAAAGCGGTTTTCACCTACGATGTTGCTGCCGGCGGGCGGAAGAGGCCAGGTATTGGCGCGAGCAGGGAGCGCGACGGCAACCGTCGCGGCCAGCGCAACCAGAGTTAACCAGCGGGTAAAACGCGAAGAAATCATCATTATCATAATCCGTACAAATGATAAGGTTATTGTTTTATAAGGCGTTAATGATAATTATGGCGAATGTATGGTCGGGAAGATCGGGCGAAGTGCAAAGAGTTTGTAAATTGTCCCCCACCAGCCGGGCGCTGGCGGGGGAAACCGTTATGCGATGGCGTTCTCTTCCAACTGACGCATAAAGTTACGCACCCAGTCCATGCGGATTTTACGTTCCGTCAGATCCTGAGTAAATTTCAGACGCGTCGGGCCATCAAGACGGAAATGCTGCGGCTGTTTTTGCAGAAGGCCAATCAGCCACATCGGATCGACGTGGTTCTTCTCGGCAAACTCAATTACGCCGCCTTTCTCGTTGCCTTCAAGCTTGCGAATGCCCAGCTTCTGCGCCTGCTGACGCAGGCGGGCAATATCCAGCAGGTTGCGCGCCGCATCGGGCAATATCCCAAAACGGTCAATCAGTTCGACTTTAATCTCTTCCAGCTCGCCTTCGCTTTTCGCGCTGGCAATGCGTTTGTAGAACGACAGACGGGTATTCACGTCAGGAATAAAATCATCCGGCAACAGGGAAGGCATGCGCAGTTCCACTTCGGTCTGCTGGCTGGTGAGATCTTCCAGAGACGGTTCACGTCCGGCTTTAAGCGCGTCGACGGCATTTTCCAGCAGCTCCATATACAGAGAAAAACCGATGGTTTCCATGGAGCCGCTCTGGTCTTCACCCAACAACTCACCGGCGCCGCGGATCTCCAGGTCGTGCGTCGCCAGCGCAAAGCCAGCACCCAGATCTTCCAGCGAGGCGATAGCTTCCAGACGCTTTTGCGCGTCGGTGGTCATCGCCTTCGGATGCGGCGTCAGCAGCCACGCGTAGGCCTGATGGTGCGAACGCCCGACGCGCCCGCGCAGCTGATGCAGCTGGGCCAGGCCGAAGTGATCCGCGCGTTCGATGATGATGGTGTTCGCCGTCGGAATGTCGATCCCGGTCTCAATGATGGTGGTACATACCAGCACGTTGAAACGCTGATGGTGGAAGTCGTTCATCACCCGCTCCAGCTCGCGCTCGCGCATCTGGCCGTGACCAATGGCGATGCGCGCTTCCGGCACCAGCTCTGCCAGCCTGTCGGCGGCTTTCTGAATGTTTTCAACGTCGTTATACAGGTAATATACCTGGCCGCCGCGCAGCACTTCACGCAGGATCGCCTCGCGAACCACCAGATTGTCGTACTCGCGAACAAAGGTTTTCACCGCCAGACGGCGCGCCGGCGGGGTGGCAATAATCGACAGATCGCGCATGCCGCTCATCGCCATATTCAGGGTGCGCGGGATCGGCGTGGCGGTCAGGGTCAGAATGTCGACGTCGGCGCGCATCGCTTTGATGCGCTCTTTGTGGCGCACCCCGAAGCGGTGCTCTTCGTCGACGATCAGCAGCCCCAGATCTTTCCACTTCACGTCACTTTGCAGCAGCTTGTGAGTGCCGATCAGAATATCAATTTTGCCTTCACTTGCCTGCTCCAGGATCTGCGTCTGCTCTTTGGCACTGCGGAAGCGGGACAACATTTCGATACGT
>NZ_JABMCU010000250.1:0-5268 GCF_013179605.1 Enterobacter sp. CM29
AACATCCGCTCGATTGATTTCAAACTCTATCGCCAGCAGGTTCAGGGAGCGCTGGAGCCGCTGTTCCAGCAAAACCAGGTGCTGAAAAAAATCCGCAACGGCGAGCCGGTAACACAAGGCGAACTGGATGAGTTGGCAAAACTGGTGCTGATACAAAACCCCAACGTTGATATCCGGGCGCTAAAAGAGTTCTACCCGCAGGCAACCGCAAGCCTGGATAAACTTTTGCGTACCATTATCGGGATGGACAGCGATGCAGTTGAAGTGCGCTTTGCCCAGTTCGCCGCTGACAACAGCCTGACCAGCCAGCAACTGCGCTTCCTGTCATTGCTGAAAAACCACATCCGCGATTACGGCACCATTGAAATGCGGCAACTCTTTGAACAGCCGTTTACGCATATCCACAACGAAGGCGTTACTGGCGTATTCCCGGATCTAGAGCAGATCGTCCGGTTGCAAAAGATAGTCGAAGAGCTGGGTGTTGTGACCGACGCAGCGACGGTATAATAAACACATGACAAGCCCCGGCAGCGGGGCTTTTGTATTTATAACAGGGTATAGACGTTAACAATGATCACCGGTGACTTAAAAAGTAAAATCGACGGGCTGTGGGAAGATTTCTGGGTGGGTGGTATCACAAACCCGCTGACCGTTATCGAACAGATCACCTACCTGATGTACTCCAGGATGCTGGATACCCAGGAACAACGGGACGAGAAGCGTAAGCAAATCGCAGGCGTTGATTTTAAACCACGCTTTGCGCCTGAGCAGCAGGAGTTCCGCTTCAGCCACTATAGCAACCTTGGCTCGGACGAGATGATGGAAGTTGTGCGCGACGGCGTATTCCAGCATTTCCGTCAGCTTGGGCAAGCTGAAGATACGAAAGTGACGCTGCTGGGCAACTTTATGAAAGATGCTCGCTTGGAGATTGTTAAACCGTCACTGCTGACCAAAGCCGTGGAGGTGATCAAAAACCTGCCGCTGGATCGTGGCGACACCAAAGGCGATCTCTACGAATACCTGTTAAGCAAGCTGACCACTGCCGGGATCAACGGTCAGTTCCGCACGCCACGCCACATTATCCGCACAATGGTTGAAATGATGGAGCCAAACCCGGCACGTGGTGAAACGATCTGCGATCCGGCCTGTGGTACGGGCGGTTTTCTGGCAACCAGTTATGAGTACCTGCTGGAGAAATACAGTTCACTGGAGTCCATTCATACCGAGATTGGTACCAACGAACGCGGCGAATTAGAAGAGCAAAAAATCTTTACCGGCGATCTTCTGACGCCGTGGCGTGACCATGTGGATAACAACATGTTCCACGGTTACGACTTTGATACCACCATGCTGCGTATTGCCGCCATGAACCTGATTATGCACGGAGTTGAAGAGCCGGATATTCATTATCAGGACACCATGAGCCAGAGTTTTAGTACCAACTTCCCGCAGGCCAGTAAAAACGCATTCAACCTGATTCTGGCGAACCCGCCGTTTACTGGTTCTCTGGATGAGGAAGATATCGACTCTACGCTGTCAGCGATGGTGAAAACCAAGAAAACCGAGCTGCTGTTCCTGGCGCGTATTCTGCAAATGTTAAAAGTGGGCGGGCGCAGTGCCACTATCGTGCCGCAGGGCGTATTGTTTGGTTCCAGCAAAGCGCACCAGTCGCTGCGTAAAACGCTGGTGGAAGATAACCAACTGGAAGCGGTGATCAACCTGCCTTCCGGCGTATTTAAACCTTACGCGGGTGTAGCGACGGCGATCCTGATCTTTACCAAAGGCGGCCAAACGGATGAGGTCTGGTTCTACGATCTACAAAACGACGGCTACAGCCTGGATGACAAGCGTAACCCAATAAAATACAACGATTTGCCGCATTTATTAGCAAGCTGGAAGCATTACCGTACTTTACGCGGGCTACCGGTTGATAATTTTATGGGCGAGAGATCAGCCTCGTTGCTTAAGCAGCAATATCCGGAAGGGATTGATGCTGGTGTTGATTTTAAAGATCGCACTCAGGCGGCGTTTGTAGTACCGAAAGAGGATATTGCGGCGCAGAAATACGATCTCTCTATTAATCGTTATAAAGAGGTGGTATATCAGGCGGAGGAATATGAAGATCCGAAAGTGATACTGAAACGGTTAAAAGATCTGGAAAATGAGATTCTGGCGGATCTGAATGAGCTGGAGGGAATGCTGTGATTTCTATTTCAGATTTGGTAGAAAAAGTAGAAAAGATCAATCCAAATAATAAATATGGTTCTTGGAAATATATAGATATTGCTTCTGTAGATAGGTTTCAGAAAAAAATAGTATTAGAGAGTGTCTCAGACATTACACCTGACTCTGCACCTAGTAGAGCAAGGCAACTGGTTTTTGCTGGTGATATCATCATTTCAACTGTTAGGCCGAATCTCAATACCGTTGCTATTATCCCTAAAGAATTGGATGGAGCAATTGCATCAACAGGGTTTTGCGTTTTACGTCCTAATAAGTTAAAAGTTGATACAAAATATCTTTTTCATTATGTAAAATCAGAAGCTTTTGTTAATAGTTTAGTTAAACTAGCTACAGGAGCTAATTATCCCGCAGTTTCAGATAAGATAATTAAAGAACAACAGTTAAAGGCAATATCATTATGCGAACAAAAAGAAATTGCGGCTACTCTTGATAAGGCTGAGAACATCCTCCATAAACGTGAGCAGGCGATCAAATTAGCTGATGATTTTTTGCGTGCTAATTTTCTTAAGCTGTTTGGCGATCCCATTAGCAATCCAAAAAATTGGGAATTGAGAAAATTAGGTGAGATCGCCGATTGTCAGCTTGGGAAAATGTTATCAAAAAAATCAAAAACTGGATTATCGCCAAAAAAATATTTAAGAAATGCCAACATCAGGTGGAGAAAAATAGATGTTAGCGATCTTCTTGAAATGGATTTCAATGAAAAAGAATTATCTAAATTTGAACTCAAGCAGGGGGATCTACTTGTTTGCGAGGGAGGTGAGATAGGCCGGTGTGCAATTTGGGATAATCAAATCCAAGACTGTTACTACCAGAAAGCTCTGCATAGAGTGCGTCCTGACTATAATGTCCTTACATCTGTATATTTGCAAGAGTATTTTTATTCAATGGCTAAAGGAAATGCATTTTCTGAATTCGTTTCAGAAGTAACTTTCAGCCACTTGACTGCCGAAAAGCTTAAGAATTTACTCATACCAATACCGGAAATATCAATTCAGAGAAAATTTGAAATGATATATAATAAATTAAATACATTAATTTACGACAAATATAGTGATGAAATCTCACTGACTTTGCTGTCTAATGCTATTAACAAAAAATTAATTAATCATTTATAAGAAAAAATATATTAATTTTTATTATAGGTGTCGTTAATTTATACGACACCTTATTCTTAAATCCTATTGCTATTTTTTATATAATCGTACACGCAGACTAATCGACAAAAATTACTGGACAAAGTTTGGGCGCTCATTGCTTCATCAATATGTTTTTTCAAAATTTTCAGAAGTTCTTCTATATCACGCTTGATTAAACCCGGTTCCATATATGGCATCATTCTTAAAAAGAAACCGAAATCATAAGCAAGATATAACTCATTTACACCAATTCTAACTTCAGGAACGGTTTCAGAACGTCGTTTATCCCATCCTTGGGATTGAAAACTTACTGGAGTAATTTTTAATCGTGATAGTACTCCACCTGAGAGTTCTGTTTCATTAATTATACTCCCATCGTGATTAATTAAATTAGCGTGATTTAAGAAGTGAAAAACAGGAATGCGCGCATTGCCTTTGCATATATTTGGCAGAACATCATTAACAACACATTCCCAATCATAATGTCCATTTTCAAAAACAACTTCCCGGATAAGATCTACACGTTCCAGTCCAACCAATCCTTTAGCTGCCATCGATTCCGATTTTTTTACCATCGAAATAGCACCATATCCCACAACAAACTCCGTTGTACTGACCCCTTCTTCAATTTTCTCTGAATCCCTCACATATAATTTTCCTTTCGGATCATCAGTTAAGACTAACTCATAAAGCTCATCTTTTATCATTCGAAATAAATGTGCTGGAATCCTTTTTTTAGTTTCACTCAGCACCTCAAATATTTCTTTATAAGATGGTGCCTGAACATATTTTACTGGTATTTTTTTATGAATAACAGAGTCACTAATGTCAGCCTCTCCAAGTTCAGGTTTCCATTCAACAAACAATAATTTATTCTGTAAAAAATCCAAACTGGCATCAGGAAAACAACTAACTATATCTTCCAGGATTTCAGCTATATGTTCATCTGTTAAAGAGTAGCCTAAGAAAATAACAGGCCTCTCTATAAACATAGTTAATAACTTAGATGATAGGTAAGGGTTTTTCTTTCTATATTTATCATAGTCACTTGATGTTAAAATCAATGAGTTAGGCTCAGTGCAGCAACCATGTATTTTATATATTTCGGCAATACCGTGGCTCCTGCCAGTAATCAATCCATCCTGACCTATAAAGGTTGTAAATTTCGGGAAAAGGCTTTCTAGAAAAACATCCCAGTTTGTGGTAATAACCCCATCAATATTTGCTTTCGCAAAAAGAGAAATTTCGTGTTTTAACTCATCATTATCTATAATATTTTTATGTGCATTCTCAATATATTTAGATATTGACAATTTCAAAGGAGACTGTTCGTTAATGAAAGTTTTCTCCTGTTCTTTTTCACTTAATGCTAATTGTCCTTCTTCAGTATCCCACCATTTCTCAGCGTATGCCGACACCAATAATTGTGCATATTCGGGTAAATCACCATTAGATTTTGTTTTTAATTTTATATGATTTTCCCCAATCGCCTCAGCAAAATGCTTCAAAAGGTCTTGCCAACATGGCACACCAAGGTAACGACGAGACACTCCGGAGCCAACAAATAACACTGGGGATGCTTCGAACTGCTTAAAATGCTCTTCGAGTTTTTTCTTAAAATTCATACTGATACTCTCTTTACAAGAAATCAAACCCCTTTATACCGATAACATTAAGGTATTGCTTCTTTCATCACCAGTACATTTATCAATTTTACGCAAGAAATCTAATCATTTATATTCAAGTAGTTCTTAGATTAAAACTTGAGGAACAGCATTTCACTCCTGATGGTAGCCGAATTGTTGTACTTTCATTACGATATAGGGCCCAATCAAGAGCCCATTCCCGTTTTCTCAGTAATCGTGACTTTAGATTTAGGCTTACA
>NZ_JABMCU010000251.1:0-5252 GCF_013179605.1 Enterobacter sp. CM29
AAAACTTGAGGAACAGCATTTCACTCCTGATGGTAGCCGAATTGTTGTACTTTCATTACGATATAGGGCCCAATCAAGAGCCCATTCCCGTTTTCTCAGTAATCGTGACTTTAGATTTAGGCTTACATGGCGCATTCCTGCCGCTTAGGCCCAATGGAAAGTGTTGCCTCAGTGAAAACTCGGCTATTTGACCCTACCGACCAACTCCTCATTTGATAAGTCAGCAGCTTTTAATTTAGGCTCGAATGTCCACTTTCAAACAACTCAATCTCCATTACCCCGGTTGATCTTCGCATAGTCAAACGGCGTAACCCCCTTCTCCCTATTCGCATCCAGAAAATCAGCCCACCACTGCAACATCAGCTTGCGTTCGTCCAGATGTTCCGCTTTATGGATATACGCCGCCCGCACCGAATTGCGTTCCATATGGCTCATCTGACGTTCGACCGCATCCTTCGACCATAGCCCTGACTCAATTAACGAACTACAAGCCATTGTACGGAAGCCGTGGCCGCAAACCTCAACTTTAGTGTCATAGCCCATCACCCGCAGAGCACTGTTTACGGTGTTTTCACTCATTGGCTTACGCGGATCGTGATCGCCAATAAAAATCAGCTCATGCTTATCACCACAAAACTGTTTTATCTGCTTCAGGGTCGCCAGCGCCTGCTTTGAAAGCGGCACCAGATGAGGTGTACGCATCTTTGATCCTCGCTGAGAATGTTTCACGCCGGGAATAGGCTCTCGCTCAGGCGGGATGGTCCACATTGACGTTTCAAAATCGATCTCTGACCAGCGAGCAAAACGCAGCTCACTGGATCGAATAAAGATAAGCAAAGTGAGTTCCGTTGCCCAACGGGTTAGCGGCCTGCCGGTATAGCCGTCTATTTTCTCGAGTAACTCAGGGATGCGCTTTAATTCCAGCGCCGGGCGATGTTGTCGATTGCCAGATGCGACGGCTCCAGCCATCTCCTGCGCCGGGTTGTAATCAATCAACCCGCTTTGCACCGCATAACGCATGATGGCCGTGGTGCGCTGTTGAAGACGGGAGGCCACTTCAAGACGGCCAGATGTCTCGACGGCTTTAATGGGAATTAACAGATCGCGGGTACCCAATTCAGCAATATTGCGAGCACCAATTGCCGGGAAGATATTGTCCTCTAAACTCTTTTTTACGCGATTAGCATGATCTTCCGACCATTTTTGGTTGGTCACGAGCCACTCTCTGGCAACCTTCTCGAAAGTAATAATTTCTTTCGCCTGTTCTTCTTTCACAGCACGTTTATGCTCACGAGGATCGATACTAGCAGCTACCAACCTTCTGGCCTCTTCCCTTTTCTTCCTGGCATCCGCCAGTGAAATTTCAGGATAGACACCGAACGCCATCAAATGCTGTTTACCGCCAAAACGGAAACGAAATCGCCAATACTTGGAACCGTTAGGTTTTACAAGTAAGAACATGCCGTCACCGTCAACAAGTGAATACTCTTTCTCCTCAGGTTTTGCAGAACGAACTTTAGTATCCGTTAGGGCCATAATGGTCCTCCTTCCATTGGTATTTCGTGAGTATACAAGCAATATCGAATCGGCAAATATACTCATTAGTATACTCACAAGCTTGTTGATGTGGATTGAGTTAGGTTGACTTCAGTTGAGGAGAAAATCGTGGAAAGCCTTGTGTGGCGCGGATTTTGGGCATAAAAAAAGACGTCAATTGACGTCTATTTATATACTTTTGGTGCCGAAGGCCGGACTCGAACCGGCACGTATTTCTACGGTTGATTTTGAATCAACTGCGTCTACCGATTTCGCCACTTCGGCACTGAAGGGGATGCGGAAACGTTGTGGATTATACCTGTCGCGCGCCGCCATGCAAGCGACGACGCGCTAAACCCGCGCTAAGTGCCCAAAAAACCAGCGTCCTTCGTCACTCCAGCTCAGACACCGCCAGCCGAATCACCCCCGCCGCCTTCTGCTCAGGCAGCGCCAGCACCTTTGCCCACATCTCCTGCACCATATCGCAGGAGAGCTTCTCTTTGCCCGCCGCCTTCTCGGGTATCTGCAGCAGCTGGATGTCCTCGCCGTACTTATCGGCAAGCGCCTTCATAATCGGCCGCACGTCCTCGACAGCCGCCTCGCGTTCGGCCGGGGTCACGGTGTGGCGGTTTTTGCCGTAGGCCGCACGCATCATGTCGGCGTCGGCCTGCATGCGCCGCGTCATCAGGTCTTTATTCAGCATGCGCATCGGGTTCACGCCGCCCTTCACCATCGGGTAGAGGAAGCGGAAGCAGGCGTCGTCGCTCACCTTCTGGATGGCGGCGGTCTGCTCCATATTGATGGTCATGTAGTTCACCACGTTGGCGTCCGGGGCGTTCTGCAGGCGCGACATCTGCAGATGTAGGATCTGCGGCTGGATGGTGTCGATAATCTGCTGCTCCGGCTCGCCGGCCTTTTGCAGGGCGGCCATCTGGTCGAGGATGCGCTGATGCAGCGCGGGCTCCTGCTCCTTAATCACCTGCCAGGCAGGCATCGCGTTGAGGGCGTTATCCATCTGCCGTTCCGGAGCGCGCTGCCTGTCGAAAAACACCCAGAACGCCACGGAGGCAGCCGCAATGACGATAATCACAATACGGGTCCACTTTTTATTCATCTCGCATCCTTATCCTTGAGTTATGCCGGGTTACACCGGCACGCCGCTGTGGAAGCGAAACTCGTGGTCCGGTGTCGAGATAAGTGTGGCTTCAATTTCGCCAAAAAGCTGTATGCGCGGTGAGATATCGTCGTCGCTCACCTGCTGAGCCAGCGTCAGGTAGTCCTGATAATGGCGCGCTTCCGAGCGCAGCAGCGAGAGATAGAACTTCTGCAGGACGTCGTCGAGGAACGGGGCCAGCGCGGCGAAGCGTTCGCAGGAGCGGGCTTCGATGTAGGCGCCGCAGATGAGCTTGTCGATCAGCGTCAGCGGTTCGTGGGTGCGCACTTCCTTCAGCATCCCTTTGGCATAGCGGCTGGCGGTGATTTTGACGTAGGGAATGTCGCGGGCCAGCATCGCCTCGCGCACCTGCCAGAAGTGGTGCAGCTCCTCTTTAATCAGCAGCACCATGCTGTCGATGAGCGCCTGTCCCCACGGGTCGTCGGTTTTGGGCATCACGCTTTTGCCAATCTGCTTGTGCAGGGCGATGAAGTCTGGCTCCGGGCCGTCGCGGAAGGTGAACTGTTCGTAGGGCTTGAGCCAGTCGAGCAGCGCATCGGCACCGCTTTCGTCGGCGACGTATTTACGCACGAGTAATAGCGCAGTCTGGGCGGCCTTGAGCTCGCACACCATGTGGTCGGTGAGCAGCAACGGCAGGTTCGCCGGGTCGCGGGCTTTATCAATCCATGCTTGCGGGGTCGGGCACTGGAGGAAGTTGAGTACGGGGGCGAGTATCTGCGGGTAATCCATGGTTCTGCCTTGAAAAAGCGGTGGCGCGCGCCACCGCCTGAAACGCTTAGTGACGCACGCCGTCGTCGTCTTCGTCGACGTAATCTTCGTCGTCGCCTTCTTCGCCGTCTTCACCGTTCGGATCTTCGAAGTAGGTTCCCCAGCCGTCGTATTCCACTTCAAACTTCTCGGCCAGGTTCATCAGCTGTTCTACCTGCGCGTCGATAAGCTCCGCCTTCAGCGCGCCTTCGCTCAGGATATCGCAGCAGATGACGGTGTCGCCCTCTTCCACTTCCAGCTCTTCCGGCTCGGTCACTTCGTAACCCAGCTTGAAGGCTTCCACGGCCATTTTTTCCAGCGCTTCAAAGTCGTCCGCAGAGAAATGGTGTTCGATGGTGTACAGCGCGTCCGGATCGCTACCGTCTTCCAGCAGTTCTTCAATAATCAGACGCGTCTCTTCGCGTTGCTCTTCCAGTAATTCCGGGTTTGCCATGGGTCAATCCTCTTTAAAGTGCGGCAGATACTTCTATTTTCACACACGGACGGGTTTGCCTCCACCTTTGTTGGAAAGATTTGTGAAACGGGGTTGCAAATGAATAATTACACATATAAAGTGAATTTTAATTCAATAAGTGGCGTCCGCCATGCGAGGATAAAATGTCTGATCTGTACAAGAAACACTTTCTGAAATTGCTCGACTTTACCCCTGCACAGTTCACTTCTCTGCTGACTCTTGCCGCACAGCTCAAAGCCGATAAAAAAAATGGCAAGGAAGTACAAAAGCTTACTGGAAAAAACATCGCGCTCATCTTCGAAAAAGACTCAACCCGTACACGTTGCTCTTTCGAAGTTGCCGCATTTGACCAGGGCGCACGCGTTACCTGGTTAGGGCCGAGCGGCAGCCAGATTGGGCATAAAGAGTCAATTAAGGATACCGCACGCGTGCTCGGGCGGATGTACGATGGCATTCAGTATCGCGGCCACGGCCAGGAAGTGGTCGAAACGCTGGCGCAGTACGCGGGCGTGCCGGTGTGGAACGGGCTGACCAACGAGTTCCACCCGACGCAGCTGCTGGCGGATCTGCTGACCATGCAGGAGCACCTGCCGGGCAAGGCGTTTAACGAGATGACGCTGGTCTACGCGGGCGACGCGCGCAACAACATGGGCAACTCGATGCTGGAAGCGGCGGCGCTGACCGGGCTGGATCTACGCCTGGTGGCCCCGAAAGCCTGCTGGCCGGAAGAGAGCCTGGTGGCGGAGTGCAGTGCGCTAGCGGAAAAGCACGGCGGGAAAATCACCCTGACGGAAGACGTGGCGGCGGGCGTGAAGGGCGCGGACTTTATCTATACCGACGTGTGGGTGTCGATGGGCGAAGCCAAGGAGAAGTGGGCGGAGCGGATAGCGCTGCTGAGGGGGTATCAGGTGAACGCGCAGATGATGGCGCTCACCGGCAACCCGAACGTGAAGTTCCTGCACTGTCTGCCGGCGTTCCATGACGACCAGACTACGCTCGGCAAGCAGATGGCGAAGGAGTTCGACCTGCACGGCGGGATGGAAGTGACGGACGAGGTGTTTGAGTCGGCGGCGAGTATCGTCTTCGACCAGGCGGAAAACCGGATGCATACGATTAAGGCGGTGATGGTGGCGACGCTTGGGGAGTGATTGACTCCTCTGCGGTCTGGTACCCTCACCCCGGCCCTCTCCCACGGGGAGAGGGTTCCCCACAAATTAATGCGAGCACTGAGCAATCCCCTCGCCCCTCCGGGGAGAGGGTTAGGGTGAGGGGAACATACGGCGGTGGTGGTCATTCCGTTCACTTTATGTTCCTTGCTAC
>NZ_JABMCU010000252.1:0-5233 GCF_013179605.1 Enterobacter sp. CM29
CATGGGCCTGAGCGAAATGCAGCCGGTGCCGCAGTTTGACCGGGAAAATATGCGTCAGCTGGGGCAGATCCTGGGCATGTTCTCGCAGGGGACCGTGGCGCTGCTCTCCTCGCGCTCCATCCTCAAGCGTGGGGTGAAGGCTGATATGACCATGGTGCTCGACGATGCCAACAACCCGTTCAAGCTGCTGCCAACCGGTAAAACGGTCCTGATCCAGATGTTCGGCACGCCGATGCCGGGCTTTATGCCGCCGACCAAATCGGTGCGTGATGCGCTGATCGATCTGCAGGCGCACCAGCTGGGGATGATCTCCGGTATCCGTGCCATTATCGCCGCCATGCTGCAATCCTTTAACCCGGAACAGCTGGAAGAGCAGGCGAAACAGAACGGAATGACGTCACGCCTGGCGCTGCCGGGCAGCCGTAAAGCCGCGCTGTGGGATTATTTTGTTCGCAGCTATGGCGAGACGGCGGGCGAGATCGAGGACGACTTCCATACCCTGTTTGGCGAAGCCTTCCTCCATGCCTATGACATGGAGGTCAATCAGTACAAAGACTCACAAAGCGGATCGGAAGAAAAATGAATATCGCAACGGCTTCTCTCTCCCGCCAGGGGACGCGCGCCAGCAACCAGGATCAGACGGGAGAAACCATCGGGGAACGTTCAGCCTGCTTTGTCGTCTGTGACGGCATTGCGGGCCTGCCGGGCGGCGAGGTGGCCGCTGAGCTGGCCCGCAACAGCATTATTTCCCGCTTTGACGGCGACAAGCACCTGAATGCGCAGCATATTCGTGACTACGTCCAAACGGCGAACCGCACAATCCTCAGCGAACAACAGGCCGTGCAGGACTATCGCCGGATGGGCACCACGCTGGTCAGCCTGTTTATCGACAGGGATTACCGTCTGGCTTACTGGGCGCACGCCGGAGACAGCCGCCTGTACCTGTTTCGCCGCGGCTGGCTGTGGCACGTCACCACCGACCACAGCCTGGTGCAGCAGATGAAAGATGCCGGGCATCAGACCGACGATCTCAACAGCAACCTCCTGTATCTGGCGCTGGGTATTGAGAATGGCGGACCGGAAGCGAGCTACAGCGATGTTGTGCAGGTTGAAGACGGTGATGCGTTTTTACTCTGCACCGACGGTTTCTGGCACGGCGTCAGCGAAGAGCAGATGAAACAGTCGCTGCACATGGTCAATACGCCACAGGAGTGGCTGACCTTGATGAACCAAATCATTCAAAAGAATGCTGAACAGGAGGGCAATGCTCAGGATAACTATACCGCCGTGGCGGTGTGGATGGGCAACCCTCAGGACACCACTTTGCTGCATACGCTCTCTGACGCAGCACAATTTCTTCCCTGCGGAACTGATTAGACACACAAGGATTGATATGAAACTTTGGCTATCGGGTTTGGCTCTTCTGACGGTGGCGACCACCGCACAGGCTGAAAACTTCCGCATCGTGCAGTCTCCTGCGCAGAAGCTGGATATCTGGATCGACAACATTAAAGACAATACGCCGCAAAACTGGTGTAAGGCGGACGTGGCGCTGCGTATCGTGGCGAACGGCAAGAAAGAGGTTTCGGTGCTGGAAAACTTCGTGCCGCGCCTTGGCTCGCTGCTGGAGCACCAGTGTAGCAAACTGAATACCCTGAACTGGACGCTTAACGATCCGGAAGGCACGACGCTTGCCCGGGGCACAGCGGCTAAAGCGCAGGACTGGGCGCTGGTGGTGAAACAGCAGGAAACGGCGGCGGCAACGACTACCACCACCACCTCAGGCGCGTTGCTACCGCCTGACCAGAATCCGGAGACGCACACCGTGGCGGCAGATCGTACGCCATGGCAGGAGTTCACCCTTCAGGACGGTTGCCACCTGCGCACCTTCTGGGAGGGCGGTTCCTCCGCGCCAGCGCTGTTTATTCCCGATTCCGACACCACTCGCTGCGGTAACGGCAGCTGGCTCAGCGGCCACACCGTGGTGACGCAGAATCGTAACGGGACGCAGAAAGCGATTCCGGTCACCTACATTCACGGCTTCCCGGTGATGGGACTGAACAACGCGGTCGATCCTGAAAAGGCGCTGATCACCTCCGTCAACAAAGAGCGCATGGTCTTCAGCACCCCGAACAGCGACCAGAGCTGGATGATCCTACCGTACGACAGCACCCTGAACGGCTGGAAGAGCAACGGCACGGTGGCGGTGGAAATCACCCGTGAGATCGCCAGCGACGACGCCAGACTCCAGGCGCGTATCGCAGAGGTGAAGAAGATCTGGAGCGCATGGATTACACCGGGCGCGGAGCTGAACGTTGTTCTGATTGACACGCTGCGTCCGCAGCTACGCGATCCGGCTGTGGGCGCCTGGCGCGCGGCGAATTAAGGAGGGGCTATGAATACGCTTTATCAACGTCTGGCGGGTGAGTCGATTAGCGACGCGCTGCTTCGCCTGGAAGCCGAAATCAAAGCTCGTCCGGCGGATGCCGATCTGCGCGCCGCGTTTGTGCAGTTTCTGATCCTCAGCGGCAACTGGGCGCGCGCCCTGACCCAGCTGAAAAGCTGGCTGGCGCTGAAGCCGCAGGCAAAACCAACCGTAACGCTGCTGGAGCAGGCCATTCAGGGTGAACAGCAGCGGGCGCGCGTGTTCGCGGGAGAGGTACGACCGGCAATGCCCGAGGCGCAGTGGCCGTGGCTGACCACGTTAGCCCAGGCGCTGACCGAAAGCGCAGGGCATGCGCAAACGCTGCGCCTGGCGGCACTCGAACAGGCCCCGGCAAGCCGCGGGCAGGTCACGCTGGAGAATGAAGAGAGCCACACCTTTGAATGGCTGATGGACGGCGATGCCCGTCTGGGGCCGGTGTGTGAAACCCTGGTCAACGGCCGCTATTTCTGGGTGCCGTTCTGCGCCATCGACACGATCCGTTTTCAGGCTCCGGCCAGCGTGACCGATCTGGTGTGGCGTCATGCTCTGGTCCGCCTCACGGACGGCACCGAGCAGGTGTGTCAGATCCCGGCGCGTTATCCGTTTGCTGACGGAGCGCCAGACAGCGTTAAGCTGGGGCGCACCACCGAGTGGCTTCCACTCGACGATGACGGCACCCTGTATGAAGGCATGGGGCAGAAAGCCTGGCTGAGCGAGCTAAGCGAAAGCCCGCTGCTCACCCTGAGCCTGGTGACGTTCGTCGCGGATGGCGCGGATGAGTAATCCCGCTGGCGAAGGCGATCTGCTGCGCAGCGGCTGGCAGGCCCGCAGCAGACAGGAGAAAGTGGGGGCGCGCGACAAAATGCAGCCGTCACTGCTGGATCGCCTGACGGATAACGATCCGGAAAAAAAACGCGAGTCCGCCAACAGTAATCTGATTACCCACGCCGCGCTGCGTCGTAACGTCCTGCGGGATTTACAGTGGTTGTTTAACACCATTAACCACGATGCCTCCAGCGATCTGAGTGGTCTGACGCAGGTGAGCCGTTCTGTCGTTAACTTTGGCGTCGCGCCGCTGGCGGGGAAAAGAATGTCCGATATCGAATGGCACGACATTCAGCGCAAGCTCACCGAAGCGATTATTAACTTTGAACCGCGGATCCTGCCGCAGGGGCTTCAGGTTCGCTGCGTGTCCGATACCTCCTCATTAGATCTGCACAACGTGCTGTCTATCGAAATCAAAGGCCGCCTGTGGTGCGTACCGTATCCGCTGGAGTTTCTCTTTCGCACCGACGTCGATCTTGAGAACGGCCATTTTGAACTGAAGGATGCGGGGTAATTATGGAAAGCAAACTGCTCGAATATTACAACCGTGAACTGGCCTATCTGCGCGAGATGGGCGCGGAGTTCGCCGAACGCTACCCAAAAGTGGCGGGGCGGCTCGGCATGCGCGGCATCGAAGTGGCGGATCCGTACATAGAGCGCCTGATGGAAGGTTTCGCCTTCCTGACCTCCCGCGTGCAGATGAAAATGGACGCCGAATTTCCACGCTTTTCACAGCGTATGCTGGAGATGATTGCGCCAAATTACCTGGCGCCTACGCCGTCGATGGCGATCGCTGAGATTCAGCCCGACAGCAGCCGGGGCGACCTGAGCAAAGGCTTTATTGTGCCGCGCGGCACCATGATGGACAGCCTGGCGCTGAAAAAAACCGGCGTTACGTGCAGCTATACCACGGCGCACGAGGTCAACCTGCTGCCGTTAAAAATTGAGCGGATCGAGCTGGGCGGCGTTCCCGCCGATCTGCCGCTGGCCCAGCTCGGCCTGAGCCAGCGGGGGATCAGCAGCGCCTTACGGATCCGCATTGCCTGCGATGGCCCGCAGCATCTTGGGCACCTGGATTTTGACCGCCTGGAGTTCTTCTTAAGCGGCCCGGACATCGAGGCGCTGAAGCTGCTGGAGCTGGTGATGGAGCACCACGCGGGTATTGTCTGCCAGACGGTCAGCAAGCAGCCCCAGCGCCAGCTGCTGTCGTCTGACGCCCTGGGTCAGGAAGGCTTTGATGCGGATCAGGCGCTGCTCCCGGACGATCTGCGTAACTTCGACGGCTATCGCCTGTTGCAGGAGTACTTTGCGTTCCCGGCGCGTTTTCGCTTCATCAGCCTGAGCGGGCTGGGCAAGCTGATCCAGCGCTGCGAAGACGAAAAAGCGTTTGATATCTTCATTCTGCTCGACAAGAGCGACGATCAGCTGGAGCGCGTGGTGGATGCCAGCCACATGGCGCTGCACTGTACGCCGGTGATCAACCTGTTCCCGAAAGTGGCGGCCCGGCAGAAGCTGAGCGAAAGCCAGCATGAATACCATCTGGTGGTGGATAACATCCGCCCGCTGGATTATGAAATTTATGCTGTGAAAAAAATCTATGCCAGCGCGGATGGTCAGCGGGACGACCAGACGTTTCGTCCGTTCTGGAGTACCTGGAGCGGAGACGCGGGCAACTACGGCGCCTATTTTTCCCTGCGCCGTGAACAGCGCGTCCTCTCTGAACACGCGCTGCGCTACGGCACCCGCACGGGCTATATCGGCTCGGAGGTCTTCGTCTCGCTGGTGGATGCGCAGCACGCGCCGTGGCAGGAGAATTTGCGCTACATTTCCGCCGAGGTGCTGTGTACCAGCCGCGACCTGCCGCTGATGCTCCAGCAGGAGCTTGGGCAGTTTATTATGGCAGACTCCATGCCGGTGAAGGCGTTAACCCTGCGTAAAGGCCCGACGCCGCCGCGTCCGGCGCTGGCGGAAGGGTTTAGTACC